>NZ_BAOL01000074.1 GCF_000350145.1 Ilumatobacter nonamiensis YM16-303
GAAGTTGACCGTGCCGTCGATCGGGTCGATCACCCACGTGACCTCACCGCCACCCGTGTGTTCGGGGTACTCCTCCCCGATGAACGACGAACCGGGAACGTGCCGCTCGAGTTCGTTGCGGATCAGTTCCTCCGACCGTAGGTCGGTGGCCGTCACGACGTCGGTTGCCGATGACTTCGTCCGCAGCGTTGTCGCATGGCCGACGGCCTGGTGCACCAGGTCGGCGGCGATCGCGGCGGTGGACGCGGCGATGCCTTCCAGGTCGCGAGCCGACGGTGCCGTCATACGCGGTGGACGACCCTGACCAGCGTCGACAGTTCCTCGAACAGCGGCTCGCTGATCCCCGTGTCGGTGACCAACACGTCGATGTCGGACCACTCGGCGAACCTGAACAGCTGATCGTTGTCGAGCTTCGAATGGTCGGCGAGGACGATCACCCGCCGCGCCGCCGCGATCATCGCCCGTTTCAGCGCGGCCTCGTATTCGTACGGCGTGGTCAATCCACGGGAGGTGGACATCCCGTCGCAGCTGATGAACAACGCGTCCACCGTCAGCTGTCCGATCGCCGCAGCCGCGTGCGCGTCGACCATCGCCATCGTGTTCTGTCGCAGGGTTCCGCCGATCATGGTCACTTCGGCGTTGTCGAACTCGGCGAGGACCTGCGCGTTCAGGATCGAGTTGGTCACGATGTGCAGTGGCCGGTCCCGCGGGAGGGCTTCGCAGAAGCGTGCGGTGGTGCTCCCGGAATCGATGATGACCGTCCCGGACTCGCGAAGTTCGTCGACCGCGGCGGCGCCGATCCGTCGCTTCTCATCGAGCTGTTGGTCGCCGCGGACGGCCAGCAGCGGTTCGAAACGCAGTGTCTCCCAGGGCACCGCGCCACCGTGGACTCGTCTCAGCAGCCGTCGCTCCTGGAGGTCGGAGAGGTCACGGCGGATGGTTTCGGTCGTGACCTGGAAGTGTTCGGCGAGGTCCGCGACATCGACCCGCCCGCGGGCTCGGGTCAGCGCGGCCATTTCGTCCTGGCGTTGTGCCGGGAAGCGCGGCCGGGGGTCACTCGTCTGCTGCGTCTCGTCCATTCCGTTCCTCGTTCACTGCAACGCCGAGGGTTGACCGTACCCCCGCGCTGTTGAGCGACTCGACTGCGGTGGCGAATGCGGCGCAGAACCGGTCGTCCCGTCCGAGGTCGTCGCCGAAGACGGCCATGTCGCGCAGGAAGCCGCGGGGGTCCGATGCGGTTGCCCTGGAGAGCTCGGACAGTTCGTCCCGGCGCGGATCGTGCGAGATCTCGAGTGGGTTGCCGCGGTCGTCGGCACCGCGCAGGTAGAGGTACCAACCCGCCAAGGCCAAGGTCGCGAAGCGGATCGAGCCGCCGGTCGCGAGCTGGGTGCGCAGCGTCGGGAGGAGGAACTTCGGGAACTTCGACGAACCATCGAGGCAGAGGCGTGCGATCTGATCGCCGATCGCCGGGTTGGAGAACCGCTCGAGCAGCTCGTCGGCATACGCGTCGACGTCGACGCCGGGCACGTTCGGGAGCGCCGGGATCGCCTCCTCGTGCATGAACCGCTCGACGTAGGTGCGAAACGCCGTTGCACCCATGACCTTGTCGACATGTTCGAATCCGGCCAGCGCGGCGAGGTAGGCCAGACACGAGTGGCTGGCGTTCAGCAGGCGGAGCTTGAGCAGCTCGTACGGCTCGACGTCGGTGGTCATCAGGACGCCGACGTCGGCGAACGGAGGAGCCTCGCCGACGAAGGAGTTCTCCAGCGCCCACTGGCGGAACGGTTCGGCCACCACCGGCCAGCGGTCGATGACCCCACACGCGTCGCGGAGCCACGCGCGGTCGGCATCGGTGGTCGCCGGCGTGATCCGATCGACCATGCTGTTCGGGAACGCGACCTCGTCCTCGATCCACCGTGCGAGGTCGGGATCGCACAGCCCGGCGGTGCCGACCATCGAGGTGCGCGCGACCGTGCCGTTGCCGATGACGTTGTCGCAGCTGAGCACGGTGAGCGGGCCGATGCCTCGGTCTCGGCGGTGTGCGAGCGCCTCCACGAGGATGTCGAACGCGGTCGCGTTCGCCGTCGGATCGAACTCACCGGAGTGCTCGTCGACCGGGTACCCGCCCTCGGTGATCGTGAGCGAGGCGACCCGCACATCCGGATCGATCAGCCTGTCGACGAGCGCGCCTCGGCGTGATGCTGCGAGCACGTAGTCGACGAGGCTGCCGATCACTCGTGTGGAGGTGCGCGAGGCGCCTCGTTCGATCAGCGTGTAGAGGCCCCGCTGGGAGGTGAGCGCGTCGGCCATCGCCGAGTCGGCGGCGGTCACGCCGGAACCGACGATCGACCAGTCCTGGTTTCCGAGACGACACAGGTCATCGACGTAGGCGGCCAGATGCGCCCGATGGAACCCTCCGACGCCCACGTGCACGATCGACCGCCGCAGCGCCCCGCGGTCGTACCGGGGGACGGACACCTCCTGCGCGATCTCGGCGAGCTCCCCGTCGGCGAGGTCGACAGGGACGCGGTCTACGTGGCCGGTGCTCATGAGGCCACCATAAACAAAGACAAACCAAAACACCAGACCTTTGTTTGGGACCTAGAACAACATTTCGCTTGACCAAACCAACACACTCCCACTAGTGTCTGCCGTCACAGGTTCGGTGGGGACCGCCTACCGCTCTCGACTCAGAGGAGACTCATGAATCACTCACGACCCTTCCGACGCCGTCCGGTGTCGATCGGAGCCGCCACCGTCGTCGCCTTCTCGCTCGTCGCAGCCGCATGCGGTTCCGACGACGACTCGAGCAGTGACGATGCAGCAGCGTCGGACGACTCGTCCGCTGCGAGCGACGACTCGTCCGAAGCATCGGAAGATGCACCCGAGGGCGACCGGTCGATCAACGTCGCCATCGTCGGGAACCCGCAGCTCGAGTCCATTGCCGAGCTGACCCCGGAACTGTTCACCGCCGAGACCGGTATCGAAGTCAACTACACGGTGCTGGAGGAGCAGGCGCTCCGTGAGATCACCACTCGCGACGTCGGCGCCGGCGGCGAACAGTTCGACGTCGTGCAGATCGGCATGTTCGAGGCGCCGCAGTTCGGCGCCAACGGATGGTTGGTCCCGCTCGACGACTTCGCCGCGGACGACCCCGACTACAACCCCGACGACCTCATTCCGGCTGTGGCCGACGGGCTGTCGTACGACGGGAGCCTCTACGCCTCACCGTTCTACGCCGAGTCGTCCTTCGTCATGTACCGCCAAGACGTGCTCGACGAGGCCGGGCTCACCATGCCCGACGAGCCCACCTGGGACGAGGTCGCCGAGATCGCCCGGGCCGTCGACTCCGACGAGATGGCTGGCATCTGCCTGCGCGGCAAGCCCGGCTGGGGTGACCTCGGAGCGTCGTTCACGACCGTGCTCAACACGTTCGGTGGAACCTGGTGGGCAGCCAACGAGGACGGCACGATCGGCGAAGCGCAGGTCGACCAGCCCGAGTTCGCCGAAGCGCTCAACTTCTACGTCGACCTGGTGAACGATGCCGGTGAGGACGACGCTGCGAACTCGAGCTTCAACGAGTGCCTCGCGCTCTACCAGGACGGCAAGGTCGCCATGTGGTACGACGCCACCGTCGCCGCCGGACTCCTCGAGGCCGACGACAGCCCGGTCCAGGGGCTCAACAGCTTTGCGCTCGCTCCGACGAAGGAGACCGACGCTTCGGGTTGGCTCTGGGCGTGGGCGCTGGCGATCCCGGTCAGCACGACCGATCAGGACGCAGCGTGGGACTTCATCAGCTGGGCGACCAGCGAGGAGTACATCAACTCCGCCGGCGAGATGCTGCCCGGCGGTTGGGCAGCGGTCCCCCCGGGAACGCGGACGTCCACCTACGAGAACGAGGACTACCTCGCTGCAGCCGAATCCTTCGCACCGAAGACCCTCGATGCGATGAACGCGGCACCGATCGACAACCCGGGCACCACCCCCCGGCCCGGGTTGCCGGGTGTCCAGTACGTCGGAGTTCCTGAGTTCCAGGACGTCGGCACCCGCTGCACCGAGCAGTTCTCGTCGGCCATCGCCGGCAACACCAGCGTCGACGATGCCCTGAGCGCTTGCCAGGACATCGCTTCGGAGTACAGCAGCTGACGAATCCTGCACGGGCCCGCGGTGGGTCCGTGCAGGACGCCATCGTCGGAACGAAGGAACGGAACCAGAGGGGATCGAGGGGAAGATGACGGACACTCAGCCGGACACCGCGCCAGACGCGGGACCGGACACCAGGGACGAGGAGCGGGCGGAGGAACGCCGGCACCTCGAACGACGCGAGAAGTGGATCCGTCGTCTCCCTCTCCTCCCCGCACTGCTGTTCACGATCGTGATCACGCAGGTCCCGTTCGTCTTCAGCCTGTTCTACAGCCTGACCGACTGGAAGATCATCCCGCCGACGCCCCGGACGTTCATCGGCTTCGACAACTTCACCGATCTGGTCGACAACCAGTTCTTCCGGGACGCCGCGTGGGTGAGCGTCGTGATGACGGCGTCCGCGGTGCTGCTGTCACTGATCCTCGGTACGGGGATCGCCCTGCTGCTCGACCGGAAGTTCTTCGGTCAGGGATTCGTCCGCACCCTGCTGATCACGCCGTTCCTCGTGATGCCGGTGGTCGCCGGCCTCGTGTGGAAGAACCAGGTGTTCAGCTCGCAGTACGGGGTCATCAACTGGTTGTTGAACCTCGTCGGAATCGACAACGTCGAGTTCGTCACCAGGTACCCGCTGTGGTCGATCGTCATCGTGCTCGTCTGGGAATGGACGCCGTTCATGATGTTGATCATCCTCGCCGGGCTCCAGGGTCAACCGACCGATGTGCTCGAAGCAGCCCGGGTCGACGGCGCCACCAACCGTGCGATCTTCTTCCAGATCACGCTGCCCCACCTCAAGCCCTACCTCGAGCTCGGCACGCTGCTCGGTTCGATCTATCTCATCCAGGTCTTCGACCAGATCGAGGTGATCACCGGCGGTGGTCCCGACTCGTCGAACATCCCGTTCTTCGTGTTCCAGCGCTCGATCGGCGGCGGCTGGGACTTCGGGGCGGCATCGGCCATGAGCATCGTCGTGGTCATCGCCTCGATCGTGCTCGCCAACCTCGGGCTGCGCGTGCTGTCCGGACTGCTCGAAGGAGAGGATCCAGCATGAGTTCCGACACCGGACTCGTCGTCGGCCAGAAGCGATGGACCTCGTGGGCGCTCGGCCTCCTCGCATGGGCGGTCGGCCTGTTGTTCTTCTTCCCCATCTTCTGGATGGTGCTCAACGGCTTCAAGGAGGAGATCGACGCCAACTCGAGCCCGCAACTGTTCTTCGATCCGACGCTCGATCGCTATCGCGACGTCACGTCCGAGACGCCCGGCCTCCTCGGCTTCAAGGAGGCCTTCGCGAACTCGTTCTGGATCGTCCTGATCTCGACGATCCTCGTGATGATCCTCGCCGTGCCGGCCGCCTATTCGCTGGCGATCCGGCCCGTCCGCAAATGGCGCGACGTGCTGTTCTTCTTCATCTCCACCAAGTTCCTCCCGATCGTCGGTGCGATCCTCCCGCTGTGGATCATCGCCCGTGATCTCGATCTGCTGAACACGCGAACCGTGCTGATCATCCTCTACACGGCGATGAACTTGCCGTTGGCGGTGTGGATGCTCCGATCGTTCTTCATGGAGGTCCCGCGTGAACTCATCGAGGCAGCCCAGATCGATGGAGCCGGTCTGCGCGGCCAGCTGACGTCGGTGGTGATGCCGATCGTCGCCCCCGGTCTGGCCGCGACGGCACTCCTGTGCGTCATCTTCGCCTGGAACGAGTTCTTCCTGGCCGTCCAGTTGAATCCCGTCGACGGCTCGACGATGCCGATCTGGGTCACGTCGAACGTGTCGACCCGCGGCAACTTCCTGGCGAAGTTGTCCGCCGCATCAACCCTCGCGACGTTGCCCGTCGTGCTCGCCGGCTGGGTTGCCCAGAAGCGAATGATCCGGGGCCTCGCGATGGGAGCGATCAAGTGAATCACCGGAACACCACCACTCTGAAATGGAGCAAGACCGATGGCTGAAGTCCGATACGAAGGGGCCACCCGACTGTACGAAGGTACCGAGGAGCCCGCCGTGAACGCCCTCGACCTCGACATCGTCGACGGAGAACTCCTGGTGCTCGTCGGCCCGTCCGGATCGGGGAAGTCGACCGCGCTGCGGATGCTCGCCGGCCTCGAGTCGGTCGATCAAGGAGGTGTGTACATCGGCGGTCGAGACGTCACGCTCGTCCCGCCGAAGGACCGCGACATCGCCATGGTGTTCCAGAACTACGCGCTGTATCCCCAGATGACCGTCGCCGCGAACATGGGTTTCGCGCTGAAGCAACAGGGCGTGCCGAAGGAGGAACGTGTGCGGCAGGTCCGCGAGGCCGCGCGCATCCTCGACCTGGAGCCGTATCTCGATCGCAAGCCGAAGAATCTGTCCGGCGGTCAGCGCCAGCGCGTCGCGATGGGCCGCGCGATCGTCCGCCGTCCGCAGGTGTTCCTGATGGACGAGCCCTTGTCGAATCTCGACGCGAAGCTCCGGGTCCAGACCCGCACGGAGCTCGCCGACCTCCAGGCGCGTCTGGGTGTCACGACCGTGTACGTCACCCACGACCAGGTCGAGGCGATGACGATGGGTCATCGCGTCGCGGTGCTGAAGGATGGCTTCCTGCAACAGGTCGCCGCACCGAAGGAGTTGTATTCCCGCCCGGCCAACCTCTTCGTGGCCGGTTTCATCGGGTCGCCTGCGATGAACCTCATCACCGTGCCGGTCGAAGACGGAGTGGCATCGTTGAACGACCTGTCGCTGCCGCTTCCCGACGACGTGCGCGCCGAGGTCAACCGTCGCGGTCTGAAGGAGATCGTGTTCGGGGTCCGGCCCGAGCACTTGGAACTCGGCCAGGAAGGAACGTCCGGCGAGGTCGCAGTCGTCGAGGAGCTGGGGTCGGAGGCGTACGTGCACGTGCGGATCGCCCACGGGGCCGAGACGGAGTTGATCGTCGTCCGCGTGGGCGGCGAGACCTCGGTGACCCGTGGCGACTTCGTGAACTTCGGTGTCACCGGGGCGAACCACTACTTCGATCCGGACGGCGATCGTCTCGACGCGAAGCCGGTGCCCGGAGCGGGTTGACCGCGCGTCCTCGGCCTCGCAGAAACCCCCAGGGGTCGCGCCGGAGGTGGCTGCGAGGATCTGGGGCATGCCGCTCGCTGTCGACCTCGTACTGATCGATTGCGTCGACCTCGGGGTGATGACCGAATTCTGGTGCGAGGCACTCGATCTCGATCACGTCTGGACCGGGCCATCCGGCGGGCACCTCCTCGCCTCACGGGACGGGTCGGGTCGTCGGCTCGGACTGATGCCCGTTTCCGATGAGAAGACCTCGAAGAATCGAGTGCACTTCGATCTGCGTCCGGATCGCGACCAGGAGGCCGAAGTGCGTCGACTGGAGGACCTCGGAGCGCAGCGCGTCGAGATCGGGCAAGTGGGCGCGCCGTGGGTGGTGATGGCAGATCCGGAGGGGAACGAGTTCTGCGTGCTTCGCTCGCTCGTCGAGAAGAAGCAGGCCCGACTGGAGCGCGACGATTGACGGAACCTTCGACGCCCGGGACGGGGCCCGACCGGATCTTCGCCGATCCTCGCCTGGCCGAGATCTACGACGACCTCGACGGTGTCCGGGACGACCTCGATGTCTACGAGACGGTGATCGCGGAACTCGACGCGGCACGCGTGCTCGACATCGGGTGCGGAACCGGGGTCCTCGCGTGCCGCCTCGCCCAGCGAGGTCTCGACGTCATCGGGCTCGATCCCGCTGCCGCATCGCTCGACGTCGCACGTTCGAAGCCGGGAGCGCAGTCGGTGAGCTGGCTGCTCGGCTCGGCACGAGATGCTCCCCGTGTCGGGGCCGACGCGGTCACGATGACGGGCAACGTGGCACAGGTCTTCGTCACCGATGAATCGTGGTCGGCGATGCTGACCGCGGCGAAGGGCGCGCTCGGGATCGATGGTCACCTCGTGTTCGAGACACGCGACCCGGCGTTTCGGGGGTGGGAGGAATGGACCCGTGAGCAGTCGATCGCGGTCACACCGACCGCATCGGGCGCGGTCGAGAGCTGGGTGGAACTCACGTCGGTCGAGCTGCCACTCGTCTCGTTCCGTTGGACGTTCCACTTCCTGGGCACCGGAACGGTGATCGAGTCGGACTCGACCCTGAGATTCCGAGACCTGGATGAAATCGAATCATCGCTGACACGAGCCGGTTTCACGATCCGCGACGTGCGTGACGCCCCCGACCGGCCGTCCCGAGAGTTCATCGTGGTCGCATCGAGGACCGACCGACGATCCGAGACGGGTCAGGAGCGATAGGCGGCGAGGAAGACCCTGACTGCCTCGTCGGCGTATCGGGTCAGGTCGCGGCTGGTGGTTGCGTCGGGCAGTGACATCGCCTCGTTCAACGGAGTCGAGAGTACGAGCCAGTTGAACGTCTCGGCAGCGAGCATCGGCTCGGGTGCGCGCAGCACGCCGCGATCGTCGAGCGTCTCGAACCAGTCGGCGAACATTTCGATGCTGCGTCGGGGACCTTGGTCGAACCAGGTGGCCGCGAGGAGCGGAAAGCGTTCGGCTTCGCCGAGGATCGTCCGCCGGAGCCGGATCAGTTCGGGTGTCATGACCAGCGTGAGGTGATGATGGGCGTACGTCGCGAGATCGCGTTCGAGGTCGTCGGTCCAGGGGATCGTTGCGACGAGTGGATGCGGTTCGTCGTCGTCGCGCCCGACCTGATCCTCGACCATCGCGACGAACAGGGTGTCCTTCGCTCCGCCCGTCGTCGAGTCGCCGCCGAAGTGGGCGTAGATCGTCTGTCTGGACACGCCTGCGGTTTCGGCGACCTGTTCGAGGCTTGTCGCGGCGACTCCTCGAGCCAGAAAGTGTTCGAACGCGGCATCCAGGATTCTCCGGCGCTTCGCATCGGATCGTCGTTCTCCCACCACCGACTCCAATGTAGACAGCGTTGTCCAAGTTCGATAACTTGGACAACGATGTCCAAACCCTCGAACCGTCCTGCTGCCGATCCGCCACGTCGGTTCGACCCGCCTGCTGCCCTCGAGGCCGAACGACTCGACCTCTGTCGCCTGCTCGACACGCTCGACGAAGGGCAGTGGTCGACACCGTCGCTGTGCGACGGCTGGACAGTGCACGACGTGGTGGCACACCTCTCGACCAGCACGCGCACAGGGCTGCGCGAGATGGTGGTGGCGATCGTGAGAGCGCGCTTCGACTTCGACCGCGCCGAAGCCGACACCGCACGAACCATCGCCCGGACCACCGATCCCGACACGTTGGTCAAAATGCTGCGTGACCACGCCGACTCGACCAGGCACGCGCCCGGTTCATCGACACCGGACCAACTTCTCGACGTGATCGTCCACGCCCAGGACATCGCGCGTCCGCTCGACCTCGACCATCCGGTTCATCCAGCGCGGGCGATCCCGGCACTTGACCACGCCCTTGCAAGCCGCTGGTACGGCGCCGAGAAGCGATTCGACGACGTGCAGCTCGCAGCCACCGACACCGCATGGGCTTCCGGCGACGGCGAGCGACGCCTCGAGGCACCGCTGGCCGATCTGCTCCTGCTCGCCACCGGACGAGTCGCCGGCCTCGACAACGCAACCGGTGATGGCGCAACTATCGTCGCCGAACGCCTCGGCGCCACAAGGGAGTGAGGCGAGCGGTCGAACAGGTCAGCTGGGGCCGTTGATCGCTCGCCGAGCGCGAGACGTCCTCATGGAGCCGATGTCTGTTGGTAGTGGGCCAGTTTCCAGGCTGACCCGTGCCGGACGTAGACGGTGGTCATGATCGCGGTGAAGTCGTCGCCGCTGTCGCGGTGGCCGGTGCCCGTGTAGACGAGGCATGCGACGTCGTCGGCGATCGTCGTCGCGGTGGGGGCGTCGATCGTGTAGTCCGACCACGGTGGAGCGTGCGCGAGCGACGCGACGACATCGTCACGTGACATCACGACGCCGTTCGCCAGGACCATCCGCGCCTCGGCGGTCATCAGCTCGCCGTACACGTCGTGGCCGGTCCCGTCGCACAGCGATCGCCAGCCGAGGTGCTCCAACTCCGACAGTTCGCTCAGGAGGTCGTCCATGTCCCAGTGATACTCGATCGGGCGCCGCGGGTGGAACACAAATCGAACAAATGTTTGACGCTGATCACATCAACAGGTATGATGTTCGCATGTCGAACGAGGGTGCGGCACGAGATGCAGGGTCGGTGGTCGATCTGGCCGGCGCCCGTGACGTGTTCGCCACTGCTGCGGGTCACCTCAACGCGCAGCACGGCCGGCTGGTCGAGGCGACGATCTGGCTGCTCGCCAACGAAGGTGAGTGGCAGGGCGACGGGCTGTGGAACCCCGAGGCGTACATCCGCTGGCGAACCGGCGTCGGTCCAGGAGTTGCTTCGAAGATCGCCGACGTCGCTCGCCGGGCGCACGAGTTCCCGACCTGCGTCGAGATGTTGAAGGCCGGTGAACTGTCACTCGACCAGATCGCGCCGATCGTGCGCCACGCACCCGGCTGGAGCGATTCTCAGATCGGGCAGCTCGCCGCGAAGTGCACGGTCGCCCAGATCTCGAAGGTCGCCCGGGAGTACAGCTGGTCGTCGCACGAAGCCGGAGACATCGCCGATCCGACCGCCGGCGCGACGTCCGCTCCGGTGGACGGGTCAGACGCTTCCGAGGCGTCCCGGGCGGATGAGGGTGCGAACGGTGATGGTGAATCGACGGGGTCGAGCGGGAAGCAGACTGCGGTCCGGGTCGGGCCGGACGACGAAGCCTGGTTCGGGTGGGGCGACGACGGGCGGTTCCGGTTGCACGCCAACGTCGCCGCCGACACCGGGCTGGTGTTGGAGGCCGCGCTCACCGAGGCGCGCGATGCGCTGTTCCGCCGCAACGGTGGAGATGTCGACACGGTCGACGTGTTGACCGAAATCGCCGACCGGTCGCTCGCAGCGGTGTCGTCGCCGGCTCGGCGCAACCGGTTCCGGGTCAACGTGCACGTCGACCGCTCCGGTCGGGCCACCGACGGTCGGGGACGTCCGCTCGACCATGCGGTCACCGAACGGATCATGTGCGATGCGCTGCTGTCACCAGTCGCCTGGGAGGATGCGGCGCCCGTGTCGGTCGGGCGGACGCAGCACGTGGTCCCCGATCGCACCCGACGCCTCGTCGAGCACCGGGACGGTGGCTGCCGGGTCCCGGGCTGCCACACCGACCGGTTCGTCGAGGTCCATCACATCCGGCACTGGTCCGAGGGCGGACCGACCGACACGGCAAATCTGATCTGCCTCTGTCCCCGTCACCACCGACTCCATCACCGGGGACTGCTGGGCATCGCGGGGAACGCCGACGACCCGAACGGGATGGAATTCCGCGACGGTCGCGGGACGGTGCTCACCGACGTGGCCGCTCTCCCGCCGAGACCCGGGACCGGTCCGCCTCCGATTCGAGGTTCGTGGAACCATCCACTCGGCGAACGCCTCGATTTCCGCTGGGTCGGTTTCACCCGACCCCGGCCGAAACCGCCGCCGTCCTGACGGCGGGCGCCGACCCGTGCTCACCCGGTGTTGCGGATGGGGCGAACCCGTCGTCTCGAGACGTACACCGGTCGCGGCGCCGGCGCCACCGCCGGAGCGGTCATCAGTTGGCGGACCGCGAGCAGGTTTCGCACGGTTTCGGTCTCGAAATCGCGGAGCGACGCCACGCGTTCGGCGACGTCAGTGGCCGGATCATCGCCTTCGACGATCGTCCCCACCTGCATCTCCTGATCCGCTGATCCCACCGGCACCTCGATCGTCGCATCGCCCTTGCGTCGCTGGAGTGCGTTGATCACCTCGTGCGTCGGGTTCGAGCCGAGCCCCATCACCACGCCGGTGGCCAGGATGCCGAGGACTCCGGCCATGTACGGGGGGACGTCGGGACCGAGGACCGCCGCGAACATGTTCAGTCCGAGCACGCCGCTGGCCAGGATCGCCATCGGAACACCGAGCGCGATGCTCATCGTCGTGCGGGCGGGATTGCTCGTGAAGGCGCCGACGACCTCGTGAGCGCTGGTCAGCACGTCGCCGGCGGAGCGCAGATGCCGCTCGAGGTCGCGTGACCACACGCCGGCCTTCTTGGCGATGACTTCGGCATCGTGCGTGAAGTCGTCGGTGGCGCGTGCGATCGCCGCGAACCGCGAACTCCCCGGAGCCAGCTTCTGCGCGTGCGCGATCGCCTCCCGGGCGGCGGCAGCCCGCTCCTCGATGTCGGCGGCTACCGAGTTGACCGCCTCCGCCTTCGCCGCACTGTCGCCGACCCACCCGTCGAGATCGACCAGCAGCGACGCCACGTCCTGCACGAAGGGCGTCAGCGCCTCGTTGGTCTTCGTCTCCATCTCACTCATCGCGTCGGTCACGAGCGACAGCGGCCACCAAGCGCCCTTCTTCTCGGACTTGTCGACCCACGCCCACACCACCTCGATCAACCGTTCGACCCCCAGCGCGATGCCGGTCACGAAGGCGAGGACGGCAGCACCGTCGGCGATCCCGGTGTTCGCAGGGTCGCCGGTGATCGCTGCGATGAAGATCGTCGCCCCCACCGACAAGGCGAGGAAGATCGCGATTCCGATCCACCACGATCGTGCCGACGTGGTCGCGTTCGTGTGTCGCTGCCCGTCTGCGCGGGCAGCGATGGTGGTCCCCATGGCCGCTCTCCTGACCGGGCCCGGTCCGCCCGCACCCTCACCGGCGAACTGTACGTCATCCGGTAGGTCTCGTGTCGGAGAAGTCTGGTTCGACGCCGGTGGCCGTCAGCCGGGATCGTGGCTGCTCGCCGACCCTTCCTGAGCTGTGGCTGCCATCGTGGGGGCGTGGACGTTGTCTCCGATCGCCGCTTCCGGTTCGACGCCGACCGTGATCGGGTGTGGTCCGCGATCGCGTCGACCGATCTCTACCGACACTGGTGGCCGTGGCTGACCGAGTTCGACGGCTCGACGTTCACGGCCCGGGCACGCTGGCGATGCGCGGTCCAGCCGCGTCTACCGTACACATTGCGATTCGAGGTGACCTTGGTGGAGGTCGTCGAACGCGTACTGGTGCGCGCCGACATCGCAGGTGACATCGCCGGGCAGGCACAACTCACCGTGGCGGATCGTGGTGCGGGGTGCGAGGTGTGGTTGGTGTCGGAGCTGAGCGCGCGACGCGGTGCGCTGAAGCTGGTGTCGGCTCTCGTGCCACCCATCGCTCGGCGGGGCCATGACTGGGTTCTGGACAGTGGTGCCGAGCAGTTCCGGAAATCAGCGCTCGCAGGGTGAACCCCGATTTCGACCGTCGTCGCGTGCGTTGTCGTGTAGCTCGACGCACCGGATCCGATCCAAGCACTGCACGAACTCCTGCGACCCAGCGAACAGAACCGCGACATCGTGGGCCCGCTGCAGGTGGCGCATCGGCCGGCGACACGGAGTTCGCGCGTGGGCTGGACGCGGCGCGAGCGGCAACGGCACCGGAGTTCGAGGCGGTCTGGCGTCGGCTTCCCGAGGGATCACGCGACGTGTTGCGCGGCGTCGTGCGGTTCGGGTCGCCGGCGGCGCGGGCGGGCGAACGATTCCTGGACCTCACCGCCGGCTCAGCGGCGACGGCGGCGCGGTCGCTCGTGGCGGACTCGGTCCTGGTCCGCGACGGAGTCGGCGGACGGACCGCCTGGGGATTCGTCGACCCGTTCTTCGCGGATTGGGTCGACCGGACGCTTCCCTGACGATCGCCGACACGCGCAGAACGTCGAGCGGGCCGACACTCGCGCCCCGTCAGTCGGGGTCGTCGATGAGACCAGCTCGCTGTCGTCGTTGCGAGTTCCTCTCCGATTGGCGTCGGCCCGGAGGGGTCCATCACGCCGAGACCGAGGGGCCCGTCTTCCAAGGCGAGGTGCGCGTGGGCCAGCAGGTGCCGCGGGTGACGGTCACGAGGCGGCCGGGAACGTGCCGGCTTTCGAGAGCAGCCCCGGTGCCGGGTGCTCGACCACTTCCTCGATCCAGGGCACGATCGAGCAGAGCCCATCGAGGTCGACCCCGGTCGAGTAGCCCATACGGTCGAGGAGATAGACGAGGTCCTCGGTGGGGATGTTGCCGGTCGCGTTGGGAGCGAACGGGCAGCCACCGATGCCGCCGAGCGACGAGTCGAGCACGCGCACGCCGACCTCGGCAGCCGCAGCCGCGTTGGCGAGACCGGTGTTCCGGGTGTTGTGGAAGTGGCACCGGAGCTCGGGGGAGATCGTGCCGCCGGCGGCGCTGACGGTCTCGCTGGCCATCTCGACTCGCGCGCGTACGTCGGTGGGTACGGCGACTCCGATCGAATCGGCCAGCGCGATCTCGTCGGGTGGTGTCGCCATGACCGACGCGATCACCTCGGCCAGTCGCTCGGGAGGGACCTCGCCCTCGAAGGGGCATCCGAACGCGGCGGCGATCGTGACGGTCGTGAACAACCCGGCGTCGCGAGCGGCCGCGCCGACCTCGTGCCAGACGTCGACGAGTCCGGCGGTCGGTTTGCCCTGATTGCGTTCGGCGAAGGTGTCGGTGGCGACCACGACGACGTTGATCTCGTCGACTCCGGTGTCGATCGCCTGTTGCAGGCCGCGGGCGTTCAGGACGAGTCCGGCGATCGAGACCGATGCGCGATCGGGGAGCACGCCCGGCCGAGCGATCGCCGACATCACGGCGGCGGAGTCGGCCATCTGCGGCACGCGCTTCGGGTTGACGAAGCTCACCGCTTCGATGCGTCGGAGCCCGGAGGCCGCGGCTCGACGGATCAACTCGACCTTGTCGTCGGTCGAGACGATGATCGATTCGGATTGGAGACCGTCGCGCGCCGAGACTTCGACGATCTCGATCCGCTCGGCGGGCGGCGCCGTGGTCGCTTCTGTGCTCATGGACAGCATCCTTTCACGGACCTGTGGGTTACGGAACAGAAACGGCCGCGATGGGCAAGCCGGAATGGGGCGACGGCAAGATCTTCACCGCGCTCGCATGCTCGCCGACGAGCACTTCGAGGCGGGAGGCGATCGTCGAGCTCGCGCATCCGCAGCTGGGAGAGTTCCCGATGCATCTCCGGGATGCGCGACGAGGGGCCCGCGAGACGATGAGTTCTTCGGCGGCAACCACGTCGGCGGTGCCGAGGGATCCTTGGGAGCGAATTCCGTTCTGGGATGGCTCGAAGGCAAGCCGGCCATCCCGATCGACGCGGCGTGGTGGATGGCGCTGCGGGACAACGGCATCGACGACCGACTCGAAGGCTTCGGTTCCCTCCTGCGGGACCACTGAGGGTCAGCGCGGTCGCGGTTGTCGCGTCCGGCGTTTCACGGTGGCCAGCTCCACCCGTTCGGGTCGGGCTTTGTAGAACGGATCGAGGGGGTAGCAGCCCGACACGAGTCCGGCGCGGGGTGCCGTGGTGCAGTCGCTGAAGGTGCGGCACACCAGACGGCGGGTCAATTCGCCACCCGCCAGCACGTCGGTGGGCAGGTGCGGGTACGACAGCGCGATCCGGCCGAGTCCGACCATCGACGCGTCACCCGAGCGGATCACGGCCTGGGCGACGTTCGGCAGCCATTCCTGCAGATACGAGTATGCCGATCCGATGACGGTCATGTCGGGCGCGTGCCGAGCCAGTTGTGCGGTCGCGTCGATCTGTCGGGCGACGCCGACGAGTGGATCCTCGGGCGGGAGGTACCCGTCGGACGGCGGGAAGAGCGCCGGCCGCTGGATGTGTGGGCAGTAGTAGGGGCTCCCGGCCGTGGTGCAGATCAGCCCTACGCCTGCATCGCGCAGCATGTCGATCAACGCGAACGGTTCGTTGGCGTCGAGGTCCGGTCCGCTGCCGTGGGCGCCGAAGGCATGGTGATACGGCTCGGTCGCAGCCGGAACGCCGACCCCGTCCTCGCCGGGTCGGAACGGCACCGCGTCGAACACCGAGAAGCGGACGCCGACGGCCAATCGGGGAGCAGCCGCGCGAATGCCCGTGATGATGTCGCGCATGAAGCGGGTGCGGTTCTCGAAGCTGCCGCCGTAGCGGCCGGCTCGATCGAATCCGGACAGCAGCTCGTGTCCGAGGTAGCCGTGGCATGCCTTCACGTCGACGAAATCGAACCCGGCTTCATCGGCGAGGACCGCACGCTGGACGAACAGTGCGACGAGTTCGTCGAGTTCGTCGTCGGTCATCACCGATGCGTCGTTCGCACCGCTCGGTTCGTCGAGCGCCGGATGTCGATATGCCGTGCGCGGCGCCGGTGCGCCCTCGGGACGCGAGTACCGCCCGGAGTGCGTGAGTTGGAGCCCGACGATCTGGCCGTCGTGGAACACGGATCGGAGGTTCGCGAGTTCGGAGACCGTGCTGTCGGAGATCGTCAGCTGACGGGGGTTCGCACGGCCGTCGTGGCACACCGCGGTGGCCTCGGCCCAGACCAGTCCGGATCCACCGTCGGCAAATCGCTTCCAGCGCCTCGTCACGAGGTCGGTCGGGTGTCCGTCTGCGGTTCCGTCCCAACCTTCCATCGGCAGGATCGCGAAGCGGTTCGGGACCGTCAGCGTGCCGGCTGATCCGTCGTGAACCGTGGTGGGCTGAGCGAGAACTCCGCCGGGCTCGACGACTTCGTCGACCGGGAGATCGATGCCGAGCGAGCGCAGGTGTTCGGTGAATGCCTCGAAGGAGTCGAGCTTGCGGACCTGAGGGATCATGATGCGATCACGACCACGCTTCGAGGCGGCGGACGATGTCGGCGAGCACGTCTCGGTCGCTGTCAGGGCGGCGGGGGGCGGCGTCGGGGACCACGCTGCTCGACGCCCAGCCGCGCAGTTCGAGGAACATCGCTGCGTCGTGTCGGTAGCCGGGAACCGGCGCACGGAAGGTGAACTGGCCGAGGTACTGGAGGAGGTCGTTCAGCTCGTGGAACGCCGGGTCGCCTTCCTGCCAGAGCCGATCGCGCAGGGCGAACTCGGCGGGAGCGAAGGTGGAGAGGCCGAGCAGGTAGTCGCTGCCCCACATGACCATGTCGATCGCGAGATCGTTGCCGGTCAGTACCTGGAAGTCGGGTCGGATCGAGTCGCGCGAGCGCAGGCGGTCCCACTCGAGTCGCCGCGACAGCGACGAGTGTTTCGCCCCGATGCACTGCTCGATGCCGAGCAGTTGTTCGTAGGTGTCGAGATCGAGGATCCGTCCGTACGGCACGAACATCGTCCCGAGCTCGAATGCGATGAAGGAACCGACCTCGGCTCCGAGCGCCGCGTGGGCTCCGATCCATTCTTCGGAGGCGAGTGACGACAGCCCGTTCGACGGGAAGACCACCGGGGTTCCACCGCGCTCGCTGATCGCGCGCGCCGAGCGAGCGAGCGCGCCCGGGTCGAACGGGGAGCCTGGTTCATCGGCGACGAACGCTCCGGCGACGAAGTTCCCGCCGGTGAGCGACGAGGTGGCGTCGAGCACGCGCACGATGGTGTCGTCGTCGAGGAGTTGGACGTAGCCGGTGTCCATGTTGACCGCCGGCGTGAGGCCCGCATCGGAGGTGCGTGACACGTGCGCTTCGAATGCTGCCCAGTCGATCGAGCCGTCGGTGAGGAACGGGAGGAGGATCGCCGACATCCCACGGATTCGGCGGTTCGGCCGGACGGGCGGGGTCGGTGCGGTGGATCGGATGGATGGTGGGGCGGTCGACACGATCGGGATCTCCTCGAGTCAGGGTGTCGTGCAAGCGCTTGCACGATCGTGGCAACGCATCGTAGACTGGCTCGATCGAAACGTCCACCCCCATCCTCGGACCACGACGGGAATCCGGTGTCGACCGACGGCGTCAAGCTCGCTGACGTCGCACGGGAGGCCGGGGTCCACCCGAGCACCGTGTCGCGCGTCCTGAGTCGGCCTCAGCTGATCGGGGAACCGACGCGGGCGGCGGTCCAGGCCGCGATCGACCGGCTCGGGTACGTTCCCAACCGGGCCGCGCGTCAGTTGGCCGGCGGGCGTACCGGCACGATCGGGGTCCTCGTTCCCGACATCACGAATCCCTACTTCGCGTGCGTCGTCCGGTCGGTCCAGCGGCGTTGCGGACAGTCGGGGTACACGATGCTGCTCGCCGACACCGATCAGAGCCATGACGTCGAGTTGTCGCAGGCCCGCGCGCTGGCGCCCAGCGTCGACGGGTTCATCGTGTGTACGCCGATCGCGACGACCACGCAGTGGCGTGGTCTCGCAGGTGCGAAGCCGCTCGTGTTCGTCAACCGCCGAGCTGCCGGTGTCGCCTGGGTGGTCGTCGACCAACCGGCGATCGTCGAACTGGGAGTTCAGCACCTGCGCGCTGCCGGACACGATGCGATCGCGGTGGTGCGGGGACCGGCCGCCTACTGGTCGTCTCGCCAGCGTGATCGGATGATCCGCTCGCTCGACGGCGTCGTCGCCATCGGTCCGATCCGTCCCGACTACGACGCCGGAGTGACGCTCGCCGACGAATTGCTCGCCGCGGGTGTCACCGGAGTCGTTGCGTTCAACGATCAGCAGGCCCTCGGCATCATCGCGGGCGTGCGCGCCGCCGGCCGCTCCGTGCCGGGCGACCTGTCGGTCGTCGGCTCCGACGACATCGATGCGGCAGCGATGAGCACTCCGCCGCTCACGACGGTCACGGCACCCATGCAGCGTCTGGGAGAGACCGCCTTCGCCGCCATCGATCAGATGCTCGGTGGAAGCGACGAGCACGTGTCGACGTCGCTTCCGGTGACCATGTCGATCCGCGACTCCACGGCGCCGCCATCTCGATCCACTGCCGTTCGCCTGCCCACCACTCGCTCATCCCCACCGAATGGACACCCGACGTGAACCGACCACTCGACCGCCGCCAGTTCTTGAGAGTGACGACCGGAGCACTCGCCGTCGGCGTGGCCGCGTGCAGCAGCGACGGTGGGAACGGGACGTCATCCGCCGGCACCGATGCGCCAGCGACCACCTCCACACCGAGCACGACGTCCGCGTCAACGTCCACCTCGACGAGCACCACGGTTGTCGACGCGACGACGACGCTGCCCGATCCGGTCGCTTCCGCGCTCGCCGCACCGGGAAGCCCGGGCCTCGTCGACGAGGCGACGTACCAGGCGCGATCCGATGCGTATCTCCACTTCGCCACCGCCGGCGGAGAGCTCGGCAACCCGACCCACGTCGCTGCGCAACTCGCCCGCGCCCACCGCGAGCCCGACTACACGTGGGCGGTGGAGGACGTGACCCCCGCGACGTTCGACACGTCGTTCGCCCGCCTCGACGGTTGGGAGGACACGCGAGATTTCGATCTGATGTACCTGCTCTGGCTGCTCGAGCTCGGACAGGGCGACACGCCGATGACGCAGCTGTCTCCTGACGTGATCGAGGCGATCAGGCAGCGAGTCATTGCCAACCGGTATCGCTACGACGATCCGCTGCCTGCGGATCGCCTCGACAACCTGTGGTTCTGGTCCGAGAACCATCTGATCATCAACCTGGTGCTCGAATTCCTCGCTGGTCAGCGCTATCCCGACGAGGTCTTCACCGTCACGGGGCTGACGGGAGCGGAGCACATGGAACGGGCCCGACCCGACCTCCTCGAGTGGATTCACGAACGGGGTCAGCTCGGGTTCTTCGAGTGGCACAGCAACGTCTACATGCTGAAGAACATCACGCCGCTGCACCTGCTCGTCGAACAGGCCGACGACCCCGAGATCGTCGTCGCGGCGGCGATGGCGCTCGACCTCTGCGTCTTCGACATGGCGACGCACCTGCAGAACGGTTGCTACACCGCGCCGCGCGGGCGGACCTACAAGAAGGACAAGACGTCGTCGCTCGACGAGGACACGTTCGGAACGAACAAGTTCCTGTTCGACGACACGACCGCCGAGTATCAGACGACGAGTGACAACGGCGCCACCTACCTGGCGGCCGGACAGCGGTATCGGCCACCACAACTCCTGATCGACATCGCCCGCGCCGACGCCGAAACGGTGGTGCGTGAACGACACGGAGTGTTCCTCGACTCGGACGCGCCGCTCGAGGAAGCTCCGGTCGCCCCCTACGGCAAGGACTTCGACGATCCGACGAACCTGTCGTTCTGGTGGAGCCTCGGAGGGCTGGGACTCTGGCAGATGGCGCGGACCGGGCTGCAACAGGGCGAGGAGTACCGGCTGCTCGAGACCGAGCAGTTCGAGCAGGTCGCGCTCATGGCGGCGCTCAACGACAACGACCCCGAACGCGTTCGGGCGTGGCTCCACCAGTTCGACGCGATCGTGAACTTCGGCTTCCTGAGCGAGGCGAACACCTACGCCTACCGACATCCCAAGGTCAGCTTGGCGAGTGTGCTCGATCACCGGTTCGGTGAGATGCGTGACCAGGTGCACGCGTGGCAGGCAGCGATCGACGAGGACGCGATGGTCTTCACCTCGCACCCCTTGACCCCACCCGCCGAGTCCGAGGACTGGGGTGACGATCCGGATCCCGGCTACTGGACCGGTGAGGCGTCGATGCCCCGCTCGGCGCAGTTCCGGAAGACGGCCGTCCACATCTACCAGCCGGCGTGGGACGAGTCCACCGACGCAACGCTCTGGTCGGTCTTCCCGTACCAACCGTTCACGCACGCGTTCGTTCCGCAGGATCGCTTCGACGAGGTGCGTCAGGTGGGGAACTGGACGCTGATGACGAAGGCCGGCGGCCACATCGCGCTGTGGTCGTGGCGGACGCCGAACTTCCGCCCGGCCGGGCCGGGGGAGGCGACGCGGGACTTCACCCAGCCGTTCGATCTCGTTGCCGAAGGTGGTCCCGACAACGTGTGGATCGTCGAGGTCGGAAACGACGAGGACGACGGTGACTTCGACGCGTTCGTGGCTGCGATCACGAGCAGCGATCCGGCGGTCGTCCGCGACGACGCAGGATTCGCCGTCGACTGGACGTCGCCGTCGTCCGGTTCGATCGAGTTCTCCTCGACGGGAGCGTTCGTCGTCGACGGGTCGGATCAGCCGCTCGCCGACCACCCGCGCCACGAATCGCCGTGGGGCACCGTCGAGCACGAGTCGTTGCAGTATCGACTCTCCGACGGAACCCATCAATGGAGCGTCGACTTCGACAGCGCCGAGCGGACCGTGTCATGAGCACAGCCCGGCCGGTGTCGTTCGCGGTCGTCGGTGCCGACCACCTCCACCTGTTCGAACTCGTCGATCGACTGGTCGCCGCCGGTGCCATCGCATCGGCGCACGCTCCGCTCGGTGACCTGACGCAGCTGTACGCGGACTGGCGCGCCGAGTCGATCGAGACCTCGGTCGAGGCGATCCTCGACGACCCCGACGTCGATCTCGTGGTCCTCGCGGGCGTCCCGAAGGATCGCGCGGAGCTGGCGATCGCCGCGCTCCGGCGTGGCAAACGGGTGCTCAGCGCCAAGCCCGGTGTGACCACGCCGGCGCAGCTCGGAGCGATCCGGGAAGAACTGGCGGGACGTGCAGGGCGACCGTGGACCGTGCTCTTCACGGAGCGCTTCGAGAACCGGGCGATCGGCGCCGCGATCGACCTCGCGCGCAGCGGTGCGCTCGGCGAGATCGTGCACGTGATCGGCGGCGGGCCGCACCGGCTCGGTGCGGAGGGGCGGCCCGAGTGGTTCTGGGATCACGAGGCGACGGGCGGCATCCTCGTGGACATCGGTTCGCACCAGGCCGATCAGCTGCTCGCGATCGCCTTCGATGGCGGTGCATCCGCGGTCGTCGGCGAGGTACGGACGTCGTCGGTCGGCAACGTCGCGTGCGGTGAGCATCCGGGAATGCAGGACATCGGCTCGATGACGCTCGTCGCGAACGGTGTCGTCGGTGACCACCGGGTCGACTTCCTGACCCCCGACGGTCTCGACTCGTGGGGCGACGTTCGGCTGCAGATCGTCGGGACCCGCGGGACGGCGGAGGCCCGTGCGAACGTCGACCCGGCGGGTGAGGCCGGCGCCGAGCACCTGATCGTCGTCGACCGCGAGGGAACTCGCCGGGTCGACGTCTCCGAGCACGACGTCGACTGGGCGCCGCGGTTCCTCGCCGATCTCCGCGATGACGGCGAGCGGCTGATGTCGCAGGCGCATGTCCTGGAGGTGTGTGATCTGACGCTCCGCGCGCAAGAGGCCGCCGTGCCGTGGGGGACGTGAGCGAGTTGCGCGTCGGTGTGGTCGGCCTCGGGATCGGGCGACTGCACGTCGGGGCATGGGCGGAGGTCGACGGCGCCGAGGTGACGGTGGTCGCGGACACCGCCGAGCGGCGGCGCAACAAGGCGGCTGAGGTGTGGGGCATCCCCGCTGTCGACTCGCTCGACGCGGTGCTTGCCGCCGGTGTCGACGTGGTCGACCTGTGCACGCCGCCGCGCTTCCATGAGGCGCAGATCGAGCGGTGTCTCGAGGCGGGAGTCCACGTGGTCTGCGAGAAGCCGCTGGTCGATTCTGTTGCCGCCTGTGACCGTTTGCGTGTCGTGGCGGATCGGGCGGGTGACGAGAGCGGCGCGCGGTTGATGCCGATCATGCAGTACCGATTCGGCGATGGCGCACGCCGGGCCCGTGCGCTGATCGACGCGGGTCTCGTCGGGCGTCTGTACACGGCGTCGGCCTCGACGTGGTGGCGACGCGAACGCGCCTACTACGACTCCGCCCCGTGGCGCGGCACCTGGGAGGGCGAGCGCGGGGGCAGCGTCCTGACGCATGCGATTCACATCCACGATCTGCTGACGTTCGTCGGCGGACCGTTGAGCGAAGTTCGCGCCCTCACGGCGACCCGCGTCAACGACATCGAGACCGAGGACTGTGCGGTGGCAGCGGGCCGCACCGCGGACGGTGCGCTGGTCACGATGAACGTCACGGTCGGTGCGGTGACGGAATCGAGCCGGCTCGCCTGGTGTTTCGAGCACGTGATGATCGAGTCGTCGCCAGCGCCGTACGACCCGGCGGCTCTGCCGTGGACGTTTCGCTTCGCCGATCCGGAGGTCGAAGCCGAAGCCGAGCGCGTGATCGCAGCACTCGACGATCGACCGGCGCTCTTCGTCGGTCAGTTCCAGGGTTTCGTCGACTCACTGAAGGGTGACGCGGCACAACCGGTCGATCTCGACGACGCGGTCGCGTCCCTCGAACTCGTGACCGCGTGGTACCGGAGCGCCCGTACCGGCTCGGTCGAGGCCCTGCCGTTGGCCACCGACGACCCCGACCGCGAGTCCTGGCGGCCACAGCCACCGCGTTGATCGTCCCCGAACCCGCTGACCGATCACGGTCAGCGGATCGGCAGGTTCCGCGCGCTGGCCAGGCGGAGTGCTTCGCCCGGACGGCTCGGTGCCACGAGGAATCCGGTCATGTGGATGGCCTTGCCGTTGGGCTCCTTGGGGGTGAAGGCGAACACGGTCGACACCGGCTCGGTCGTGTCGACCTGGACCGCATACCCGCTTGCCGGACCGGTCAGGTCGGCGGCCTGCGTGTCGGCTCGGGCAAGACCGATCCCGAGGATCTGGTCGGTTCGGACCATCAGCGTGTCGGCCAGGACGAGCGGGTCGTGGACCACGAGGCCCGCGGGCACGAGTACCAGCCAGCGTCGGGTCATCGAGTACCAACGCGGTCCGACGAACACGGTCAGCACGAGCGCGACCAAGGTCACCGGAATGCCGAGCGGCCAGTTCTCGGCGGCGAGTGCCAGCGGTCCGGTGGTGACGGCTGCGGCCCACACGATCCACGTCAGGACCGCGGCGGTCCCGGCGGGAACCGGGCTGCGGAGCGGGAGCCGATCCTCGTCGCCGTAGGCCGTCGCCTGCACCATCCACCTGCCCACCTCGGCGGTGAACACCGCGGCGGATGTGATCCCGGCCGGGATGAGCAGCAGTGCGACGTCGAGTCCCGAGCTTCCCGCGATCGCGGATGCGATCGCGGCGACGACGGCGAGCGGCGTTCCGACCCGGATCACGGTGAGTGACACGACCGCCGGAATCAGCAGTGCGATCGCCACGATGGCGAACACGAACCATGCCCCGATCGCCGTGGTCCACCGGACGGCGTCGCTGCGCCCGTCGACCGCCGACTCGATCGCGCTGCCGCCGATGACCGCCACGAGGATCCACGCGACGCGGGCCAGCCACGGCAGCGCTCGAGCCGCGATCGTGGGCCCCGTCTTGGGGTCAGGTGTGCCGTCGACCGAGGTGGGCGACGGTGAATCGGCTGACGACATCTTCTTAGATTTGCCGATGGGGTGCTCGCCGGACCAACGTGAGGGGATGGCGTGCGGAATCATGCGATGGAATCGGAGTCCCGTCCGACATCGTCGTGCCGCGTTCGAGGTACTCGGGACCGGAGCGGACGAGGTCCGGCGATGAGTTCCGCAGACCACGCGGTCGAGCGATTCTGCACGGGCCAATCGGTCGGCATCGGCAGCCTGCCGCATCGGGACGCGGCCGCCGCGGCAGCCTTCTCGATTTCCGAATTCGACATCGCCACCGTCCCGACGCTTCCGAATCGGTCGCCCGCCGAAGCGATGATCGATCAGGCACTGGCCGGGCTGACCGGCACGTCGTGGGACGCCGACGGCAGCCTCGTGATCGATCCATCGACGCTGGCGATGGGTGATGCACCGCCGGACCTCGACACCGACGCCTTCGGTGGGCTCACCGCATTCATCCATCTGGCCCGACAGGTCGGTGTGAACGGCTCGCCCGTCAAATGGCAGTTCGTCGGACCGGTGACCCTCGGAGTCGCGTTGGCGCGAGCCGGCGTCGACCACGCGGACGCCTTCGCGATCGCCACCGAGTCGGTGCGTCGGCACACGTCGGCGATCTCCGCGGTGATCGCCGATGCCTTGCCGTCGAGCCCGCAGTTGATGTTGCTCGACGAGCCGTGGCTGGTCGAGCTGATGGCGAACGACTTCCCGATCCCGCCCGACGTCGCGGTCGACCTGATCTCGGCCGGAATGGCCACGGTGTCGCCCGAGGTGGCCGTCGGTCTGCACTGCTGTGGTCCGGTCGACGTCGCCACGATGCTCGAAGCCGGCCCGCAGGTGATCTCGCTCCCCGTGTCCGACGACCTCGTCGAGTACGCGGGGTATCTGGGCCGCTTCATCAAGTCGGGCGGCGTGATCGTGTGGGGAGCGCTGCCGACGACCGGCCCGCTTCCGACCCGGTCCGACCGGTTCTGGCGTGACCTCAGCGCCGTGTGGTGCGCGCTCGTCGAGCGCGGCGTCGATGCGAGTGAACTGCGGTTGCGGTCGCTCGTGAGCCCCGAGTGCGGGCTGGCGCGGCACCAGGTGTCGACGGCACGCCGAGTGGCGCGCCTCACCTCCGAGATCGGGCGCAAGGTCAACGCGCAGGCGATCTCGACCAAGCTCGCCTTCGGTGCCTGAGGCCGACCGCGGCCGGTACTGTTCGAGCCGATGACCGCCGACCCCGCCGTCCGGATCGCCGACCTACGCTCGCAGATCGCCCATCACAACGAGCGGTACCACACGCTCGACGATCCGGAGATCAGCGACGCCGACTACGACGATCTGGCCCGTGAGCTGCGTGCACTGGAAGCCGAGCACCCGGACCTGATCACACCGGACTCGCCGACGCAGCAGGTGGGCGGCGCGATCGTGACCGCGTTCGACGCCGTCGAGCACGACGTCCCGATGATGAGTCTCGACAACGCGATGGACGCGGACGAACTCACGGCGTGGGCCGAGCGGGTGGTCAAGGGTCTCGACGGCACGACTCCGACATTCGTGTGCGAGTTGAAGTTCGACGGCCTCGCGATGAGCCTCCGCTACGAGGGAGGCGAGTACGTCCAGGCGGCCACTCGTGGCGACGGTCGGACCGGTGAGAACGTCACCGCGAACGTGGCCACGATCGACGACGTACCCGACCGGATCGGGGCCGAGGTCGATCCGGTTCCGTCGCTGCTCGAGGTACGCGGTGAGGTCTACATGTCGGCCTCCGCGTTCGAGCGGCTGAACGAGCGTGCCGAGGCGGCGGGAGATCCGCCGTTCGTGAACCCGCGCAACTCTGCAGCCGGGAGCCTGCGGCAGAAGGACCCGGCCAAGACGGCGGCGCGCGAGCTGTCGTTCTTCAGCTATCAGGTCGGCCAGGTCCGGTTCGACGACGCGTCCACGGCGCCCGACCTCGCGACGCACCAGAGTGAGCTCGAGTACATCGCGCGGCTCGGATTCCCCGTCAACGAGCACGTCCGAGCGTTCGATTCCATCACCGAGGTCGCCGCGCACTGCGCGTACTGGCAGGAGCATCGCCACGACCTCGACTACGAGATCGACGGCGTGGTGATCAAGGTCGATGATCTCGCGCACCGAGATGCGCTCGGTGTGACCTCGCGTGCCCCGCGCTGGGCGATCGCCTACAAGTTCCCGCCGGAGGAGCGCACCACCACGCTGCTCGACATCCAGGTGTCGGTGGGACGCACCGGTCGGGCGACGCCGTTCGCCGTGCTCGAGCCGGTCTTCGTCGGCGGGTCGACGGTCGGCATGGCCACGCTCCACAACCGGGAGCAGGTCCAGGTGAAAGACGTGCGGCCCGGTGACGTCGTGGTCGTGCGCAAGGCCGGCGACGTGATCCCCGAGGTCGTCGGCCCGGTGCTCGACATGCGTGCGGCCGACAGCGAACCGTGGCAGTTCCCCGACGATTGTCCCGCGTGCGGGAATCCGCTGGTGCAGCCCGAGGGTGAGGCCGACACGCGGTGTTTCGCCCCGGACTGCCCGGCGCAACGAAACCAGAAGCTGGCCTACTTCGCGTCACGTGGTGCGATGGACATCGAGGGCCTCGGCGAGCAGATGGTCGAGAAACTCGCCGACGCCGGACTCGTCAAGGACGCTGCCGACCTGTATTCCCTCACGGCCGAGCAGTTGGTCGAACTCGAACGTGTCGGCGAAACCAGCGCCCGCAACCTGGTCGACGAGATCCAGCGTTCCACGTCGCGACCGTTGCCCAAGTTCCTGACCGCCCTTGGCATCCGGCATCTCGGTCCCGCCGCTTCCGGAGCGATGACGGCGGCGTTCCACACCCTCGACGAGATCATGTCGAAGTCGGTCGAGGATCTCGCTGCGGTCGACGGTGTCGGCGGCGTGATCGCCTCGACCGTGCACGAATGGTTCGAGCAGGACTCGAATCAGGCGTTCATCGAGAAGTTCCGTGCGGCCGGTGTGAACTTCGGCGATCCCGATGCAGCCGCGCGGGCGGCGGAGGCCCGAGCGGCGGTGCCCCAGACCCTCGACGGCCGCACGGTGGTGGTGACCGGGACGCTGTCGGGATTCAACCGCGAGGAGACGGCCGACGCGATCACCTCGCGCGGCGGCAAGAGTCCGGGAAGCGTGAGCAAGAAGACGTTCGCCCTGGTCGCGGGGGAATCGGCGGGGGCGAGCAAGCTCACGAAGGCGGAGTCGCTCGACGTGCCCGTCATCGACGAGGCGGAGTTCCTGACGCTGCTCGAGACCGGGGAACTCCCGGACCGTTTCGAACCGGCGCCTGATCCGGGGTCGTGATCAGACGACGTTGAACGACCAGCGGTAGCTGCTCGCAGATTTCCGGCCCTCGTCGGTCTTCCAGAAGATCACCTGAGCCTGGTGCCGCCCTGGTTCGAACGACTCGATCGGGGCGCCCTCGGTCGGGCGGAAACTGAGGATCGCGTTCCCGGGGTCGAAGATCGCCGTCGGCGGGGTGGAGATCTGTTGGCCGGCGCTGTCCGGGCTCAGGTCGCCGCCGAACTCGCCGAGTCGTTCGGTCGGCAGCTCGATCCCGTCGATCACCAGCACGGCCTCGTAGCCGAACTCCAGGTCGACGACGACCTGTTCCTGCTGGAACGCCTGCTTGGCGTTCTCGACAGGGGAGAGGTTCTCGATCTCGTCGGGGCGGTCGACGCCATCGTCTCCCGTGATGGCCGCGGTCATTCCCCAGCCGATCAGGACGACTCCGCAGGCGATCACGAAGCACGCGATGAGCAGGCCCATGTCGGGCCGTCGTCGGCCCCCCGTTCGGGTGCGTGTTGCCAGCCCGGTCTCCGTCACCGTTTCAGTGTGCCTGGCGGTGTCCGCGATCGGGCAGGCGGTAGCGTTTCGCCCGGTGGAAAACGTCGACACACAACGCACTGGCCGGAGCGCCGGAGCGCTCGAAGGAACCGTGCTCGCGGGCCGTTATCGGCTCGCGCAGGTCCTCTCGAGCGGCGCGAACACGGTGATCATGGACGCCATCGACGTCCAGAACGACAGTCCGGTCACGGTCAAGGTCGTCCGGCCCGAACACGCTCAGGATCCGAATTTCCGGCGCAAGTTCCGCCGACTGGCCGAGATCTCGAATGCGTTGACGCACCCGAACATCGCGTCGGTCACCGATTGGGGCGAGATCGAGCTGCGTGGCTCCTCCACCGTGTTCTGGACCGTCGATGCGCTCGGCGGAGGAAGTCTGCGCGACCTCCTCGACCGGGGCCGGTTGCTCGAGCCCGGACAGGCGCTCGTGCTCGGGCTCGAAGCGTGTCGTGCACTCGACGCGGCGCATCACAAGGGGCTGTATCACACGGAATTGACGCCGTCGAAGATGGTGTTCGGCGTCGATCGACGGCTCCGTGTCGTCGACTTCGGGATGGCGCGACTGCTCGCGGAGCCCGCGTGGGCCGAATCCGCGGCCGTGCCGACCCACGTGGCTCGTTACGCCTCCCCCGAGCAGGCACTGGGGCTTCCGATCGACGCGAAGACCGACGTGTATGCGTTGGCCCTCGTGATGATCGAAGCGGTGACCGGATCGGTGCCGTTCGCCGCCGATTCCACCGTGTCCACGCTCGCTGGCCGCGTCGACAAGCTGTTGCCGGTCTCGGCTGATCTCGGGGCACTGGCGTCCGTGCTCGAACGCGCCGGCCGACCGGAGTCCGCCGACCGATTCACCGCCGCCGAATTCGGGCGTGCGCTGGTGCAGTGCGCGCCGCGGCTCTCCAAGCCCGAACCGATTCCGATCCTCGCGTCGGGCACGTTCGACACGTACGCGATGCGTCGTCCGACCGACCCGACGGGCGGTGTCGAACGCCCCGCACCCGTGCCGGGCCTCGCCGGCGTCGACGAGACCGGCATCCGCGACGGTGCGGGCGAGACCGTCGCACCCGATCCCGACGCCGAGCCCACCGACGACATCGCCACCTCCGATGCAACCGCAGCGGGATCGGACGACACCTCCGATGTCGCCGGCGAGGGGCCGGAGGGTCTCGTCGAGGACTCCGTCGATCCTGATGTCGATCCGGGCGACGCCGCGGACGAAGCCGAAGTCTCGGCTGACGGAGATGGAGATGACGACGCAGCGCGTGCCGCGCTCGGTGCTGCCGCCGCCGTGGCGGGCGGAGCAGTTGCTGCGGGCGTGGCGGGAGCCGCGTTGGCGGCGGACCACGGCGCGCCGACCGTCGGTGCCGGCGGACCCGGTGTGGGCCACGATCGCCCGGTCTCCTTCGATGCCGACGATGCGCCGACCGTCGAGGTGGCCACGACAGAAGCCGACGATGCGCCGACGGCCGAGGTCGCCACGACCGACGCCGTCGATGACGCGGACGAGCCCGGCGATGCCGACGACCTCGATCCCGACGCGGTCGTGGCCGACGAGGCGGGCGAGCCCGGCGATGTCGACGATCAGCCCGTTGCCGACGGGTCGTTCGCGACCGACGATCCCGTGATCGACGCCGATGATGAGCCGATCGAATCCGCCACGTCCGAGGATGAATCGGACGAGCAGCAGGGCGGCGTCTTCGACGATGAGGCGTCGCAGGACCCGCCGCCGGTGGCCGAGGCGGCGGAGTCGGCCAGCTTGGCCGCGCTGCACGCTGATCTCGATGCCGAAGCCGAGCGATCGCCGACCATCGACAGCTCGAGCGACCACACGACCGTCATGCCGGCCGCCGACCCGTCGGCCCCCGAGCCCGGCGGCGAACTGTTCGACGACGAGCCGTCCCGTCGTCGTCGTTGGCCGATCGTGATGCTCGTGCTGGTGTTGCTGCTCGGCCTCGGGGCGCTCGGCTATGCCGGGTCGTTGCTGCTCCAGACGAAGTCGTTCACCGTCCCCGCCCTGGCCGGCGTGTCCGAGGACGATGCGCTCGACCAGATCTCCGGCAACGACTGGGACCTCGAGACCTCGCGCGAGCGAAGTGATTCGTTCCCCGTAGCCGACACGGTGATTCGCACGGTGCCTGCCGCCGGAGTCGAGCTCGACGAGGGTGAACCGTTCACGCTCGTCCTGAGTGACGGACCCGAGTTCCGCACGCTCCCCGAACTCGATGAACTGCCCTTCAACACCGCAACGACCGAGTTGGCCGAACTGGGTCTGATCGGCGTCGAGGCCGACGCGCGTGAATTCTCCGAGACCGTGCCGACCGAAGCGGTCATCTCGTGGACGGTCGAGGGAGACATCGCCGGCGAGATGCAGGCGGGAGCACAGATCCTGCCCGGCGAGACGATCGTCATGGTGCTCTCCCAGGGTCCCGAGCCGCGGACGATTCCCGATCTGACCACCGGAACCGGTCCGGAAGGTCGGGAGATCATCGAAGCGATGCAACTGGAGTACATCCGGGAGTCGGACGTGTTCAGCGACACGGTCCCGTCGGGTCAGGTGGTCTCGCAGACGCCGGCCGCCGGCGAGCAACTCGAGCGTGGTGGCACGGTCACCGTTCGGGTGTCGAAGGGCCCCGACGTCGTCGAGTTCCCCGATCTCGAAGGCCTCGAGTTCGGCGCAGCACGCGACCTGCTCGTCGAAACCGGCTTCACCGTCGGGGACCTCCTCGGGTCGACTCAGGGGACCTTCGTCGAGGCCACCATCGACGGCATCGACGTTCCGGTCGGCGAGGTGCTCCCTCGCGGCACCGCGGTCGACCTGATCTTCCTCTGACGTCCCCATCCCGCGTCCCTCGCGGCGTTCTCGTCGCGCCACCAACCTCCGTTCTCGTCGCGTTCGAACCCGCATCCCGGGCATTTTCGCGACGAGAACGCTGGGTGGACGTGGGCCGGTCGGCGCGACCCGGATCCCTCGTCGGCGCCGCCTCTCCCTTCTCGTCGCGCATCGGTTCCGGCCCTGGGTCGATCCGCGACCGGTCCCACAGATTGAGAGCGAACCCGGTCGCGTGGCTACGGTGCGAGGCATGAATTCGTTGGATGGCCGGGTCGCCATCATCACGGGTGCCGGTCGTGGCATCGGGCGCGAGCACGCGCTGTTCTTCGCGGCCGAGGGTGCCCGCGTCGTGGTGAACGACCACGGGGGTGCGAACGACGGCTCGGAACTGCGCGAGACGCCCGCCGATGATGTCGTTGCCGAGATCCTCGCGGCGGGTGGCGAGGCGGTGGCGAACTCCGACGATGTCGCCGACTGGGCCGGTGCCGAGCGCCTGATTCAGACCGCGATCGACGCGTACGGCGACCTGGACGTGCTCGTCAACAACGCGGGGATCCTGCGCGATCGGACGATCGTCAACATGACCGAGTCCGAGTGGGACGACGTGATCGCCGTCCACCTCAAGGGGCACTTCGCGCCGACGCATCACGCCGCGAACTACTGGCGACAGGAACACAAGGCCGACCGATCGAAGCGTCGCAACCTCGTCCACACGTCGAGCACCTCCGGGCTGTTCGCCAACCCGGGGCAGGCGAACTACGGCGCCGCGAAGTCGGGAATCGCGACCTTCAGCGAGATCGCCGCGAAGGAACTGTCCCGCTACGACGTCGTGAGCAACTGCGTCGCACCCGGTGCGCGCACCCGGCTGACGCTGGCCACGCCAGGGCTCGGCGACATCATGGCGCCCGCGGCGAACGGGTTCGACGAGTGGGATCCGGCGAACATCTCGCCGCTCGTCGCGTACCTGAGTACCGAGCGTTGCGAGTTCAACGGGGCGACGTTCCTCGCGCAGGGCGGCGTCGTCAAACGCGTCGACGCGTGGTCGATCGGCGACACGGTCGAGCAGGATGCGAAGTGGGGCGTCGAGGACCTCGCCGAGGCACTCGCCGATTTCGTCGACCGCTGACCGTGTCGCGACGGCGATGACCCGTCCCGTCTCGCCTATTCGGTGATGGCCTTGATCTCTTCGGAGATCTTGTCGGTGAAGTCGTTCGACGGCAGCGACGTCTGCATCGCCATCAGTTTCATCATGTCGCCCTGGACCTTGACCTGGCCGTTCATGAACGACTGCATGGCGACGGCCGGGTCCTGGTCCACGAACAACGCCTTGGCGGTGTCGTAGTCCGTCGTGACGGTGACGTCGGCTTCGTCGAGGAGTCCGAGTTCCATCACCACGGTGCCCGACGTCGTGTCGAGGTGGCTGTGGACGACATCGTCGCCGAACGGCACGTCGGTCACGATCTGGTTGATGCGGAGGTCGGCCTCGACCTCGGGGACCTCGTCGGCGTACTTCTCACGGATGGAGCGCGCAGCGTTCATCCATTCTTCTGACAGGAACGGGTGAGCCATAGTTCCGCCGACTGTACCCAACGAACCCGTGAACTGTTCCGGCGCTCCGTGCGCGAACTGT
>NZ_BAOL01000073.1 GCF_000350145.1 Ilumatobacter nonamiensis YM16-303
ACCACCCAGAGCCGCTGCTTGACCGCGAGTTCGGCGAGCCATTCGGCGGCGAGGATCGGGAGGTCGCGCCACCATGGTGGCACGTAGAGGACCAGAATCGCGACGACGTTGAAACTGGTGTGCACGAGCGCGACGGTGAGCGCCGCCGGGACCGACGTCGCCAGAGCTGCGAGCAGTGCCGTGATCGTGGTCCCGACGTTCGCGCCGAGCGTCACGGGGTAGGCGTTGCGGAGTGTGAGGACTCCCGCCGCCGCCATCGGGATGAGGATCGAGGTCGTGATGCTCGACGACTGCACCGCGACCGTGATCACCACGCCGAGCATCATCGCGACCGTGCCGCTGCCCTTGCCGAGCACCGTGTTGATCGACCGCTCGACGCGGTCCGCGACCAGTTTCCGCATGTTCTTCGTGATGAAGGTGAGCGACACGAGCACGATCGCGAGCCCGGTCGCGACGACCATCGTGCCGAGCCAGTTTCCCGAGAGTCCGACGCTGTCCCAGAAATCCACGATCCATTCGACGGGCTTCTTCACCCACTGCTTGACCGGGCTCTCCCATTCCGATCCCGACGTCCCGACGAGCACATCGGTCATCCGGGTCGCGATCTTCGACAGGATTCCCGTCGTGAGCTCGAGGGGGAGCAGGATGGCCACTGCGAACACATTGAAGAAGTCGTGCACGGTGGCGGCTGCGAACGCGCGCTTGAACTCGTTCGAGTGACGGACGTATCCGAGCGACACGAGAGTGTTCGTCACGGTGGTGCCGATGTTCGCACCCATGATCATGGGCACCGCTTCGTCGACGCTGATGTTGCCGGTGCCGACGAGGCCGACGATCACCGCGGTCGACGCGGATGACGACTGGACCAACACGGTGCCGAGGATGCCGATGCACAGACCGGCGATCGGGTTCGACACGCTGGAGAAGAGGCGCTCCTGGGTGTCGGCACCCATGATGTTGATGCCCTTCTCGAGCGACGACACGCCGACGAGGAAGAGGTAGATCAGCCCGCCGACGAGCAGCGCCCGGACCGGTGTCGGAAGCTCGACTCGCGTCGGCGTGGAGTCGGTCGGGGTGCTCATGGCCGGACGGGAATCTAGGCGCGAACGCGTGAGTGCTCCACACTTCCGCGCGTCGTCGCAGGTGAGGGAGGTGTGATGCGAGCTGGTGACGTCAGTCGATGATCTCGCCGAGGGCGGCGAGGAGCGTGGTCACGTTGCGTTGACGTGCCGTGTGGCCCATCGTGCCGACCCGCCACACCTTCCCGGCGACCGGGCCGAGTCCGCCGCCGATCTCGATGCCGTAGTCCGTCAAGAGACGCCCGCGAACGTCAGCCTCGCTCAACGAGCCGAGCCGGCCGTCGGGAATGGCGATCGAGCTCAGTGGGGCGAGTCGGTGGCCCTCGGCGGCGAACAGCTCGAATCCGAGATCGACCATGCCGGCTTTCACGGCGTCGCCTGCCTCCTGGTGTCGTCGGCGGACGTTGTCGAGGCCCTCTTCGAGCACCGCGCCGAGCCCGGCGTGGAGCGACATGATCATCGAGATCGGTGCGGTGTGGTGATACGCGCGGGCGCCACCACCCGTGACGTAGTCGGCGATCATGTTGAGGTCGAGGTACCACGACGGGGGGACCGGGATGAGCCGCTCGATCGCCCGGGGCGACACTGTCAGCGGGGAGAGGCCGGGTGCGACGCCCAGACATTTCTGTGTGCCGCTGTAGGCGATGTCGATGTCCCATTCGTCGATCTGGAGGGCCACCCCGCCGAGCGACGTGACACAGTCGGCGACCAGCAGCGCGTCCCCTTTGTTGGCACCCATCGCGGCGATGTCGCTCTCGACGCCGGTCGAGGTTTCCGCGTGCACCATCGCGTACATCGCGGGCGACGGGTGCGCATCGAGCATCCGTTGCGTGTCGATCGGTTGTCCCCACTCGTGATCGACGGAGATGGCCTTCGCGCCGGTGCGCTGGACGACGTCGACCATCCGACCTCCGAACACGCCGTTGACGCCGACGACCACCGTGTCGCCGGGTCCGACGAAGTTGACGATCGCGGCCTCCATCCCGGCCGATCCCGTTGCCGACACGGGGAACGTGAGCGCGTTCGCCGTCGAGAAAACGGCGCGGAGTCGGTCGCAGGTCTCGTCGAGCAGCGCGATGAACTCGGGATCGAGATGGCCGAGCATCGGGCGGCCCAAGGCCGCGACGGCTTCGGGGTACGGATTGCAGGGGCCTGGACCCATCAGGATCCGATCGGAGAGTGTCATGAGAGCGACCCTATTCGGCTGGCTCGTAGGATGGCGGCGGTGAGTGGCCTACGCCCAGCGTCGAACACGGCGCCGATGTCGAAGTTCACTCGCCTCGCGGTCACCCACGCGCTGATGATGGCGGGTGACGCGGCGATGGTCGTCGCGTTGGCGGACTCGTTCTTCTTCAGTGTCGATCTCGACTCGGCGCGCACGCAGGTCCTGCTGTTCCTCGCGATCAGCTTCGCTCCGTTCCTGTTCATCGCCCCGCTGATCGGGCCGCTCATCGACCGCATGGCCGGTGGTCGGCGCCTCGTGATCCAGGTGGTCGCGATCTTCCGAGTCCTGTTGCTGCTGCTGATGGCACAGGACCCCGGCGGACTGGAACTGTTCCCGCTGGTCTTCGCGTCACTGGTGCTGCAGAAGACCTATGCGGTGTCGAAATCCGCGTTGGTTCCGTCGACCGTACGATCCGAGACGGAACTGGTCGAGGCGAACTCGAAGCTGGGCCTGATCTCGGGGATCGCCGGCGCGGTGGCCGTGATTCCGGCGGGCATCCTCTTGACGCTGCTCGGCACGGAGGTTGCGCTGATCTACGGAGCGTTGATCTTCGTCGGGGCGTTCCTGTCGGCGCGGCGGCTCGCACCCGAGGTGGTGGCGGCCCACGACGCCGGCGAGGTCGAGGAACTCGAACTCCACTCGCCGTCACTGCGCGTTGCTGCCATCGCGATGACCGTGTTGCGCGCCGACGTCGGGTTCACGTTCTTCCACCTCGCCTTCTGGTTGCGCACCTTCGACAACGGCACGGCGTTGTTCGGCGCGTCCATCGCGGCGTCGGCCGGGGCGACGATGGTCGGCAATGCGATCGCTCCGCGCGTGCGTCAACGGATGCGCGAGGAGACGATGCTGACCGTCGTCCTTGCGATGTCTGCGGTGGCGGGAATCGGACTCGCGGTGATCGGGTCGCCCGGTGCCGGGATCGTGCTCGCCGGAGTGGTCGGCTTCGCGGCGGCACTCGGACGGCTCGGATTCGAGTCCATCGTCCAGCGTGATGCTCCCGAAGCGAACCAGGGTCGCGCGTTCGCCCGGTTCGAGACCCGATTCCAGTTCGCCTGGGCGGCGGCCGGGTTCATCGCGGTGGCGATTCAGCTCCCCGGAGCGATCGGGTTGATGGTGGTCGGTGTCGTCGCTGCGGGAACGATGCTGCAGCTGCGCTTTCGTGATGCGGCGATCCACCGTCGTCCGCGGCGGTCGAGGCGGCGGCTCCTCGTCTCGAAACTGACCTTGCGTTCGAAGTCGAAGAGTCGGCGCGGATCGAGGCGGCGGTCGACGTCGAAGGGGGCGTCGAGGTCGCGTCCGAATTCGGGATCGTCGGGCCGGTCGGGGAAGCGCACGCCGGCCGACCCGTTTCGGGACGCGCCGTCAGGTGACCGTCAGGACGATGTCACGCCTCGTCGGGTGCCACGCGTGCAAGCCAGAGACCCGGAGCCTCGATCTCGTTCGGAGTCGGAATCGCCTCGGGATCGTTGAACAGTGGCGCCAGGCCCGATTCGCCGGCGCGGTCGACGACACCCTGGACGAAGGCTTTGCCGCGAGCGGTCTGCTCCGCACCGAGGCGGATGCCGAGCAGCCGCTCGACGAACAGATCGTCGGGTGAGGTCTCGGCTCGTCGGCGACGGGCGGCCTCCGCGATCTGCAACGCGTTGCCGCCGATGATCCGTACGGCCACGGCATCGACGACCCAGTCGATGACCCCGATGGTCGTGGCGACGGCGGCATCGAGGGCCGGTTCCATCGCGAGTTGCTCGTCGGAGCGAATCGCACCCAGGAGCACCTCGGGATCGCCGAACGCCTGCTGCATCGCGGCGAGCGGATCGCTCGGATCGGCGTCGAGGGTCGTGAGCTTGTCGGTGACCGCGGACGCATCGGGCCGGAACGCACCGACGTGGCGGCGGACCAGCTCGCGCAGGTGATCGGCGATGTGGTCGATCGAGAAGAGGGCCAGACCCGCGAGTTCGTGGGCGAGCACCCACAGCCGCATCTCGTCGATCGAGATCTCCCAGGCGTCGGCGAACGCATCGATCGTCGGTGGCACCAGCACGAGCGACGGTGTGGCCCGCGGGATCGGCAGGTCGTACACACCGAACGCGCGGTGCGCGAGGTTGCCGACCATCGAACCGACGGCCATGCCGAGCATCGCCGGAGCCATCATCTTCGACAGGCCGGCCATCATCTGCGCCATCGGGTCGGATTCGGCTTCGTCGTCGTCGCTCGCCCCCAACGAGGTGGCCAACTCGGTGAACAACGGCCGGTACGCCTCGAGGGTCTCGACGGCCCACTGCTCGGGAGTGGCGACCGACGGCTCGACCTCGGGAACGTCGACGCCCATCACATCGGTCACATGGAGTCGGGCGATCTCGGCCAACTCGGCGTACTTGATGCGCACCGCCGGGTCGATGTTCGCGGTCGGGACGGCGGCGCCACCCGTGAAACCGTCGCTGCCGGACGCCGACGAGATCGCGAACTGGCGCGCGGCGTCCCAGTTCAGTGGACCTTGGTTGGCGAGCATGCGGGAGATGTCGCCGAACATGGGAAGTCCCTCGAACGGGTTGATGTTCTGATCGTCGCCACCGTCGTCGGCCATGCTTCGATGCTACGAGCCAGCGGGGCCGCCGCGGTTGCGCCCACGTGCGTTAGCTTCACGGAATGGTCACGGCGGTGTTGACGGGCGCGAACAGCCCGCTGGGTCTGCGTGTCGCCGACCTGCTCGCCGGCGACGACATCGAGGTCGTCCGCATCGACGAGACCGTCCATCCTGCGTCCGAGCAGACGCCCGATCACCTTCCGGTCACCGCCGACGTCGTCGTCGACGTGGGAACGAGTGACTACGACCGCCGTGCCCAGCGACGAGAGAGCGCGAGTGAGTTCGTCATGTCGTCGCTCGCCGCCGCGGACAGGTTCTGCGCCGACCAGATCGTCTTCGTCTCGTCGGCGCTCGTGTACGGTGCCGCACCGAACAATCCGAAGCCGCTCACCGAGGACGCCGTGCTGCGACCCGATGTGGAGTTCGTCTTCGCCCGCCAGCTGGCATCGGCCGAGGAGCTCGTCGACGAATGGCGACGAGCTCGACCGGGTCGGGTCACGAGCGTGTTGCGGCCGGTGGTGTCACTGGCCCGCGGTGACAGCTCGCGACTCGCGGCGGCCCTCGTGTCCGGGCTCGGGCATCGCATCGCTCAGAACGATCCGCCGAGCCAGTTCCTGCACCTCGACGACCTCGCCGCTGCGGTCGCGCTCGCCGTTCGCAAGCGCCTCGACGGGGTGTTCAACGTCGCCCCCGACGGCTGGGTGCCCGGCGAGCGGGTGCGCGCGCTGTCGGGTGAGCGTCCCCGCTTCCCGATGCCCGAGCGGCTGTCCGAAGTCGTGGCGAGTCTGCGGTGGCGGTTCCAGCGCGGGCCATTGCCACCGGGACTGAGGCCCTACACGCGCGAACCGTGGATCGTGTCGAACGGTCGGCTGAGCGATGCGGGCTGGGAACCGACCGTGACCAACGAGCAGGCCTACGTCGAAGCCACCGAGGCACCGTGGTGGACGATGGTGTCGCCGAAACGTCGCCAGGAGCTGACCCTCGGTGCCGCCGTCGCCGGCACCGCCCTCGTGGCCGCCATCGCGTTCGTCGTCGGTCGTCGCTGGTGGCGTCGCCGCTGAACGCGCTGCCTCAGTCGTTGACGAGGAGGCGGAGTTCGCCGCTCACGAAGGTCGCGACGAGCTGTCCGTCGCGGGTCATCACGATCGATGCGTCCGGTGCGGTGATGTGATCGATGTCGCCCCACTTCAGGTCGTACGCGAACGACGTCGTCAGGACGATGACCCGATCGGTCGCCGCAGGGACCCCCCGGGCGAGGGCGAAGTCGTCCGCATCACCGACCGGTGCGGCAGAGACCGCGTTGGGTGCACCTGCGAGGGCCACACCCCGATCGGGACGCATCATGTTGCGGAACGTGAGGACGTTCTGTTCGACCGCCACCGGAGCGTCCACGGTGACCTGGGTCGATGCGCTCCGCAACTGGATCGTGGCGGACGGGAGGGTGGTGGCGCTCACCGCGATCGGTGCCGACGTGCGCGACGGTGCCAGCGCGATGGCGAGCACCGCGACCAGGAGCAGCGCCGTGGTGCCGGTTGCGACGATCAGGGCGCGCGAGCCTCCACCGGATTCGACATCGAGCGCGGTCGGAGCCAACTCGGAGGGGTGACGCCAGTGGCGTTCGTGTGGCGGGAGTGGCGCGGGTTCCACGGTTGAGAGAGCGTAGTCAGCCGTCCGCGCTCGCGCCGGTCGCGCGGTGGAGGTCGGGCGACACACGTCTGGCGGGGCGACGCGGATGGCCACCGTCGGACGTTCGTGTTGCGGTCTGGCGAAATTCGTCTGGCGATCCGATGTCCGCGCCATGGGCCGCAAGGGGTGGAGGACTACCATGCCCGAGGTGACACTGCCGAAGGATCGACGTGATTGGCTCGGCATCACCGACGAAGAGCTTCCGATCGCGGAGGCCTACCGGTGGGCGGTGATACCTCGCTGTGGTGCCGTGGTCCTGTTCAGCGGAACGGTTCGTGATCACGCCGAGGGTCGCTCCGATGTGCAGCACCTCACCTACGAGGCGTACGAGGCGCAGGTGACGCCCGTCTTCGCCTCGATCGTCGACGAGTTGCGGTCGCGCTGGCCCGAAACCGGTCGGGTCGTGCTCCTCCATCGCACGGGTCGACTCGAACTCGAGGAGTCATCGGTCATCGCCGTCGTCTCGGCGCCCCACCGGCCCGAAGCGTTCGAGGCGGCGCGTTACGCGATCGACGCGCTCAAGGAATCGGCGCCGATCTGGAAACACGAGGTCTGGGGCGAGGGTTCGGACTGGGGCACCGGGGCCAACGCGATCACCGACCCACGCAACGTGGGGACCCCGTAGATGTTGATTGCGATCATCGTGGCGATCGTCGTCGTCCTCGTTCTCGTCATCGTCGTCGCGCGTGTCGTACGCGGGCGACAGGATCCTGTCGACTCGTTCCGTCGACAGATCGACGCACTGTCTCCCGAAGCTCGGCGTCCGACCATCGATCAGGTCCGCGATGCAGCCGAGGATTCCGGCGAGACTGATGCCGATGACTCGTGAATCGGTGCCATTGGGCCGCCTCCATGACATGATGGCGGCGACATGACGGCCCGGACATGGTGGTAGAGCGTGAAGGCGACGAGATGATGGTGCGCGCGCATGGCTCGTGACCTCGCGATCGACCTCGGAACCGCGAACACCCTCGTCTACATGAAGGGTCGCGGCATCGTGCTCAACGAGCCGTCCGTGATCGCACTGAACCGTCAGACCGGCGAAGTGCTGGCCACCGGTCGAGAGGCGTGGCAGATGATCGGGCGGACCCCGGGCTACATCGTGGCGGTGCGTCCGCTGCGTGGCGGTGCGATCACCGACTTCGAGATCACCGAGCGCATGATCCGACTCCTGCTCCAGCGGGTCGGCGTCAGTCGGTTCACACGCCCGAAGGTCGTGATCTGTGTCCCCTCGGCGATCACCGAGGTCGAACGGCGTGCGGTGACCGACGCCGCGCGGCGAGCGGGAGCCGCCGACGCCAACCTCATCGAGCAGCCGATGGCCGCGGCGATCGGTGCCGACCTTCCGATCGACGAACCGGTCGGCAACATGGTGATCGACATCGGTGGCGGGACATCGGAGACGGCGGTCATCTCGCTCGGCGGCATCGTGTCGCTGGAGGCCGTGCGTGTCGGGTCGTTCGACATCGACGCCGCGATTCAGAACCACGTCCGCCGCGAGCACGGCATCGCGATCGGTGAACGGACGGCGGAGGAGATCAAGGTCGCGATCGGTTCGGCCGATCCCACCCAGGACGAGAACCAGGCCGAGGTGCGTGGGCGCGATCTGATGACCGGGCTGCCGAAGACCGTGTTGCTCACGCCCGAGGAGATCCGCTTCGCGATCGAGGACGTGATCTCGTCGATCGTCGCATCGGTCGTGCGGTGCCTGTCGAAGGCTCCGCCGGAGTTGTCGCAGGACTTCCTCGTGCGCGGGATGTATCTCGTCGGCGGCGGCGGACTGCTCCGTGGTCTCGCCGAGCGCATCGAACGCGAGACCGAGGTCCCGGTACGGATGTCGAACGTCCCGCTCGAAGCGGTCGTCCTCGGCGCCGGCCATGTCATCGAGCACTACGAAGCGCTCAAGGGCATGTTCATGGGCGCCCGTCGCTGACGTCGTCGGTACGACGTCGGTCATCTCGTCGGCCTCTGAACGCCGTTTCGTGCTGCTCTTGCGCATCACGCCGCCCGGATGCTGGGTGGACCCGTGTTGCGCACGGTTCCGTCGGGAAGTCTGATCGTCAACTCACGCCGCGATCCCAGCTCGATCGTCCACTCGTCGTGGTGGATCCTGCTGTGATGTCGAGAGCAGACGGGCACCAGATTGGCGAGGTCGGTGTTTCCGCCGTTGCGCCACCACACGAGGTGGTGGATCTTGCAGCGGTCGAACGAGACATCGCATCCGGGCACCGCGCATGTGCGGTAGAGCCCTCGCAACGCTCGTCGCTGGGCGTGACTCGCGAGGCGGGTGCTGCGGCCGAGATCGAGTGCGCCCGGCGCATGGAGCACGAGGCCGTTGCGGACCACGACCGGCTGCGGGGGAGACCGATCCACCATCTCCGCGAGCACACGTGCCGGAACCTCGACGGGGATCGGCCAGTGCACGGTCGGTCCGGCGGCAGCGACGATCCCGTCGGGCGTCGGTCCGGGGCTCCCGTCGCAGCGGTCGCACGAGCGATCGGTGGCGTCGATGACCGCGACGAACTCCGGACGCCCGGTTGTCGGTCCGGTCGACGTGCCGTCGATCAGTCTCGCCAGTGCGTTCGCCGCGAGGAACTTCTGTTTCTCCACGGGATCGGTCGGACACAGCTCGGGAAGGACTTCGGCGAAGATCGCCTCGCACATGTTCGTGAGCCGGGGAGCGATCCCGAGTGCCAGAACGGGATCGAACCTGCCGCGAAGGTTCCACATCCCCTCGGCATCGGTCCAGGTCGACAGCCGGGTCGCCGATCGTTGGCGCCGGAGTCGATCCTCGCCATCGTCGGTGCGGATCGACGCGACTTCCCGCCGGAGTCGGCGACTGAACGCCTCGACCGTCGCGCTGCCCCCGTACGCCGCGAGCCGCGCCGACCGGTCGAACAACTCATTGCGCTGATCGGGCTCGAGTTGCTTGGCGGCCCGGGTGAACGCATCGACGTGGGCCGCCGTGATCTGCGCCTCGCCGAGTGCCACCGCCAGCGGCACCGCGCGCTCGAGGGTGTCGGCCCGCTCGGTGGATTTCGACGCAACGTTCACGGACGTGCGCGACGCGTCCGCGACGGTCGCCTCGACGAAGACCGAGTGCTCCCGCAGCCGGGTGATCAACGCAGCACCCGCTGCATCGAGCACGGCACGCACGGCGACCTCGTCGGCCATCGCCGACTCGATCGCCTCGCGGTCGGACAGCGGGTCGTCGAGTGTGCGAGCGATGCGGCGGATTCGCTCGCTGGTCGCCTCCGGGTCCATGAACACAAACATACGTTCGGGGTGTGACAGAGTTGGCGAACTCCCCGGCTGCGGGCCCGGCCCTCGGTGCCGGCCTCGTCGAGCCGACGGGCCCGGCCGCCGATCGCCGCCTCCGATGGTTGCGTCATCGTCTTCGTCGCGACAAGGTTGTCCGATCGTGAGCGCGGGATCTTCACCATCGTTGGACGAGTTCGCATTGCTGCGGCGGGCCAAGGATCGGATCGATCGGGAGTTCGCCGAACCGCTCGACGTCGAGTCGATCGCCCGGGGGATCGGCATGTCGGCGGGACACTTCAGCCGTCGGTTCCGAGACGCGTACGGAGAGCCGCCCTACAGCTACCTGATGACGCGGCGCGTCGAGCGCGCGATGGTTCTCCTGCGCCGCGGTGATCGGTCCGTCACCGAGGTGTGTTTCGCGGTCGGGTTCTCGTCGCTGGGGACGTTCAGTACACGGTTCTCCGAACTGGTCGGGGTGTCGCCGTCGGCCTACCGGGAGCAGGACGCCGAGTGGGCGAAAGGGGTCGCGCCGTGCGTCGTGAAGCAGGCGACGAAACCGGTCAGGAATCGAGAAGCCCACTCCTGAGGAGTCACCTACCGTGACGGGCATGGAGATCACGATTCATCAGAGCTTCCTGCCGCACTCGGACCCGGACGCCTCGGTGGCGTTCTACACCGACGTCCTGGGCTTCGAGGTCCGTCTCGACGTCGGCTACGAGAACATGCGCTGGATCACGGTCGGCCCGCCGAATCAGCCCGACACGTCGATCGTGCTCGAACCGCCGTCACCCGACCCGTCGGTGTCCGACGCCGAGCGCGACATGATCCGGGCGATGATGGCCAAGGGCACCTACGCCGGTGTGAACCTGGCAAGCGCGGATCTCGACGCGACCTTCGAGCGGATCGAAGCAGCGGGCGCGGAGATCGTGCAGGAGCCGATGGACCAGGACTACGGCCTGCGCGACTGTGCCGTTCGCGACCCGGCAGGCAACCTGATCCGCATCCAGCAGCGAACCTGAGAGGATCACGGACATGGCAACTGACCACAACAGCACCGGCGAGGTGAAGCTGCTCGCGGGTGGGAATCCGCAGATTCCGAAGGGCGACGGAGATGCGCCGGTGCAGGCGTACCTCGCGGCGATGCCGGACTGGAAGGGCGAGATCGGCCGTCACCTCGACGCGCTGGTCGCCGAGGTGGTCCCCGACGCTCGGAGAGCCGTCCGGTGGAACTCACCGTTCTACGGCGTCGAGGGCAACGGATGGTTCCTCAGCCTGCACTGCTTCACGAAGTACGTGAAGGTCACCTGGCTCAACGGCGCACAACTCGACCCGATGCCGCCGGTCACCTCGAAAGACGAGCGAGTCCGGTACTCGAACGTCGCAGCCGTGGACGACATCGACGACGACCAGTTCCGGGACTGGATCCGCCAGGCCGCCGAGGCACCCGGCGATCCACTGTTCTGACCTTCCGCGCCTCGACGAACGTCGTGGCCGACGACGACACCCTTCGAAAGGAATGTGACGATGAAGACGATGACCTGTCGCCAGCTCGGCGGCCCATGCGACCACGAACACCACGGCGATGACGCGAACGACGTCATCAACGCCCAGGACCAACACCTCCGCCAGGTCGTCGCCGACGGCGACACCGACCACGTCCCGGCACTCGACGACATGAAGGGCCGATGGAAGCGACCGATCTCCGGAATGAAGTGGTATCGCCAAGCCAAACGCGACTTCGCCGCGCTCCCCGAGGATTGACCCAGGACTGTCAGGCAGCCGTCAGCTTGACGGCGACGATCGACGTCACCAAGGCCGCGATCGCTGCGACCTGGCCGACACTGGTTTCGTCGCCCTTGACGAACACACCGACGAGGAACGCTCCGACGGCCCCGATCCCGACCCACACCGCGTAGCCGGTACCGACGGGAATCGTGCGCGTTGCAATGCTCAAGAGGTACATGCTGATTCCGAGCGTGACGAGGAAGCCGACGGTCGGCCAGAGCCGAGAGAACCCCTTGGTCGAGTCGAGCAGGCTCGCCCAGACGACTTCGAAGAGCCCTGCGATGATCAGAACGATCCAGGCCATGACGATCCTCCTGCGCCCGTCGTTCCAGCCGGTACGGTGCGCCCCTCGTCGGGTGAGGTGCGTGACGCACCCCACGAACATCGACGCTAGCGGCCGTCGCCGACACCCACGACCGCGACCGCGGCGGTTGAGTCCGACCCGATCCGGGTACCACGCCATTCATGGCGGTGTCGGCAGTTCTCGCGACCTCGATGAGCAGGTGGCTGATCGCTGCCGACGATGAAGCCACCGACGAGATCGCGGAGTCGGCCAACAGCTTGTGGGAGACGACGCTCGACTCGATCCCGCGGGTCGGAATCGCATTGCTCGTGATCGCCGTCGGCTGGATGCTCTCGCGGGCGATCCGCTGGGTGATGCGCAGGTACTGGATGCGGCGTCAGACGCCGAGCTTCGCGCGGGTGATGAGCAAGGTGGTCGGGTGGATCGCGCTGGTCGTCGTGGTCCTCCTCGCGATCGCGGTGACGTTCCCGTCGGTCAAGCCGGTGGATCTCCTCGCCGGACTCGGGTTCTTCTCGGTCGCCGTCGGCTTCGCGTTCCAGGACATCTTGGAGAACACGCTGTCGGGGATCCTGCTGTTGTTCCGTCAACCGTTCCGCTCCGGCGATCAGATCACCGTGATGGAACGCTCCGGCACCGTCGCCGGGATCACGATCCGCGAGACCCGGCTCCGAACGTACGACGGCGAGCTCGTCGTCATCCCGAACCGGGACGTGTACAAGAACGTGATCGACGTGCACACCGACGACGACCTCCACCGAATCGATTTCGTGGTCGGCATCGCGTACGAGAACGACGCCGACGAGGCCACCTCGGCGATCGTCGACGCGATCCGTTCCGTCGATGGTGTCCACGACACCCCGGCGCCGCTCGCCCTGGTCGAGGAGCTCGGAGTGTCGACCGTGGACATCCGGGCGTTGTTCTGGGTCGACAGCCAGCGGGCGAACTCGATCATGGTGCTGGACGCCGCCATCAAGGCGGTGAAGCGCAAGCTCGACGCTGCCGGGATCGAGATGCCGGCCGACATCGTCGCACTCCAGGCCACGCCCAGCTTCAAGGCCGCACTCCAGAACGAGGCCGAGGTCACGCCGGCGGGCAGCGTCCGGAACGACTCGCCGACCTGAAGATCGGTCGAGCGTCGCGTTCGGCGTACCTGCCCTAACGTGACGCCATGGCTCGCACGGGACCGACCGTTCTCCCCGACGACACGATCGGCGACTTCCGTGACGGGTTCGCCAAGCTCCGTGCCGACTTCGACGTACCCGGAGAGCATCCGCCGGGCGTGATCGCGGCGGCCGAGGCGGCCGCCTCGCGCCCGTTCGACGTCGTCCCGTCGACGACCGAAAGCCCGGGCAGATGGCAACATGTCGACCGGACCGACGTGGAGTTCGCGACGCTCGATCCGGCGAGCAGCACCGATCTCGATCAGGCGTTCGCGGTGGAGATGGCGGGTGACGACGTGATCCTGCACTACGCGATCGCCGACGTCGGATGGTTCGTGCGACCGGGGGACCCGATCGACGAGGAAGCGTGGAAGCGCGGCGTCACCATCTATCTCCCCGACGGTCGAGCCGGGCTGCATCCTGATCGCATCGCCGAGGACGCCGGGAGCCTGCTCCCCGGTTCACCCAAGCCGGCGATCGTCTTCACGGTGCGGGTCGCCGAGGACGGGTCGGTCGTTCTCGCTGGTGCGGAACGGGCCATGATCCGCAACCGGGCGAAGCTCGCCTACGCGACCGTCACGGAGGACGACTTGCCCTCGGCGTTCCCGGAACTGTCGCGCCGCATCGAACGCGCCGAGCGAGCGCGCGGCGCCGAACGGATCGACTGGCCGGAGCAAGAGGTCGTCCGGGTCGACGGGGGCGGCTTCACGCTGCGGTTCCGCCCGCGCAACGAGGCCGAGCAGCAGAACGCAGCGATGTCACTGGCGACGAACATGGCGATCGCCGATGCGCTGTGGAGTGCCGGAACCGGTCTCTTCCGCACGATGCCGCCGGTCGATGAGCGCCATCTGGGACGCCTGCGGAACACGGCCCGAGCATTCGGACTCGACTGGCCGCGGTCGACATCGCTCGGTGACTTCGAACGGGGTCTGCCGCGTGACGATCCGCGCACCGCGGCATTTCAGTTGGCGATCCGGCGGGCGAGCGGGGGAGCGTCGTACACACCGTTCGCCGCGTTCGGGCAACCGGGGGGACCGCCGGATCGAGGGGTGAAGGACGGCAAGCCGTGGCACGCCGCACTCGCGGCGACGTACGTCCACGCGACTGCACCCTTGCGGCGGCTGGCCGATCGCCACGTGATCGAGGCCACGCTCGCGATCGCCAACGGTCGCGATGTGCCCGCCGAGATCGGCGCGGCGTTCGCGGAGTTGCCCTCTGCGATGAGTCGCGGCACATCGCTCGCCAACCGGGTCGACCGGGCCGCGATCGACCTCGCGGAGGCGATCCTCCTCGACGACCGCGTCGGGCAGAGTTTCGATGCGGTGGTCACCGACGAGGACGATCGCGGCGCACGCATCCAGATCGGCGATCCGGCGGTCGTCACGCGCACGGTCGCCCGTCGCGTCGACCCGGGTGATGCCGTGCGGGTCAAGCTCACGGCGGTCGATGTGGCCGAACGCTCGATCGAGGTCGAGCGCGTCGGCTGATCGACCTCGACACGCGAGTTGTCTACGCTCACGGGCATGGCCTCGTACTCGGTGAACGCCGCCGGCGTGGACCACGCGCGGCGGTTGATCGAGTCCCGCCAGTACGTCTTGCAGTCGACCTGGGGCGACGTGCAGCCGACCCCGGACGACGAGAACGACTACCTCGAGTCACACACGTGGCAGGAGTACGGCGCGTGGCATCTCGGACTCACCGAGGGCGCCGACGACGAGACCAAGGCGCGCTACGCGTTCGGGTGTGGCGACTTCCGCCGGGTGCATCGGATGGGGCTGATCGCGTGTCGGTACCGCGCCGCCGAGTGGCATCACAAGGAAGTCGAGCTGGCAGCCCACGGTCTGCTCCAGCTGCTCGACGACGTGTCCGGCTGAGCCGCAGGTCGCCGGCCGTCAGTTCTGCGCGAGGCGGTAGAGCTGTCCGCCGTTCGAGATCGCGTAGATGTCGCCGAACGGACCGGTCGCGACCGAGGCGAGTGCGGGGACCGTTCCGATCTCGACGATCCGTGGAGTACCTGTCGGACCGTCGGGGCCGACCGACACCGAGGTCGTGTCGAGCGCCCACAGCTGGCCCGAGCAGAAGTCACCGTAGACGTACCACCCATTCAGGTTCGAATAGGAGGAGTCGCGCGCGACCACGCCGCCGCTGACCGAGCAGTTGCCACCTTCGTGCGAATAGGCCGCCACGGGCGCGACGTGGCCGGCAGGATCCTGGTCGTCGTTGAACGGCTCGTTCGCCTCGAAGGCGCTCCAGCCGAAGCTCATGCCCTTGCCGGCATCGCGGCCATCGGTGGCCGTTGCCAGGTCGATCTCCTCGAACTGACCCTGGCCGACGTCGGCGATCCACAGATCCCCGGTGACCGCGTCGAACGAGAATCGCCAGGGGTTCCGGAGGCCGAGTGCCCAGATCGTCGGGTCGGCGCCGTCGGTGCCGACGAACGGGTTGTCGGTGGGCACCGTGAAGGAAGCATCGTCGGTTGCGGTCGGGTCGATTCGGAGGAGCTTGCCCAAACGAGTCGACAGATTCAGCGCGGTCCGCATCGGATCATCGGCTGCGCCCCCGTCACCGAAGCTGATGTACAGCAGACCGTCCGGGCCGAACTCGAGGTCGCCGCCGTTGTGGTTCGCGAACGGCTGCTCGACGGTCAGCACCTCCCGGAAGCTGGCCGGCTCGAACTCGTAGGAGACGGGGTCGAACGCGAACTCGGCGACCACGGTATTGCCGTCACCGTTCGTGAAGTTCACGTAGGCGAGGTCGGCCTCGGGGTGGAACGCGAGGCCGAGCAGCCCCTGCTCACTCTCGGCGGCGGTGAACGTCGTCGCGTCGACCGTCGAGATGTCGAACACGACGGCGTCGGACTCGTCGTCGGCCGCAACGATCGTGCCACCTTGCTGGACCACGAACAGGCGGCGATCTCCCTCGTCAGTGGTGGCGTCGACCGGCCGGTCGTAGGTGCCCAACTCGAGCAGTCGCACGTCGAGATCGGGCAGCGGTCCGGCAACGGTCGTCACCGGCACGGTGTCGCCCGGAGCCTGCGTGGGGAGGTCCGCCCCGGGCGACGGAAGCAGCGTCGTCGTCGGGGCAGGTTGCGACTCGGCCGGAGCGTCGGCCGATGTGGCGGCCGGTTCGTCGCTCGGCGGCGGTTCCGTGGCCGTCGATGATGCGTCGCCGTCGGGGGTTTCGGCCGACGACACCGCGTCGGCCGATCCGGGAGTCGTGCCATCCGCATCGCCGTCGCTCGACGTGCATCCGCCCGCGACCACGGCGAGCGTGAGCGCAGCGGCGCGCAGCTGCAGTGCTCGGTGCCTCATTGCGTGAATCTTGCCAGACCCTCCTGGACGACGCTCACCGCGAGCGACCCGTCGGCGGTGAAGATCGCTCCGCCGGCCAGGCCACGCGACGCCCCGGTCGAGATCGCGCTCTGCTGGTACATCAGCCACTCGTCGACGCGGAACGGCCGGTGGAACCACATCGCATGATCGAGGCTCGCCATCTGGAGACCTGGATGATCGAAGGGGAGCCCGAACGGCAGCAGCGTCGTGTCGAGCAGTGTCATGTCACTCGCGTACGTGAGCACGCATGCGTGGAGCACCGGATCGTCCGGGAGCGAGCCGTTCGCCCGCAGCCACACGTGCTGGGATTCACTGGGTTCACCCTGGCGACTCATCGGATCGCCGTCCACGTAGCGCAGGTCGATCGGACGCGGCCGGTCGTACCACGCGCCGATCCGCTCGCGATGCGGCTCCATCCGGGTGTGGAAATCGGGGAGACCGTCCGGCGGCGCGAGGTTCTCGTCCAGCGCCATCTGGAAATCCGGCCCGCCCGTCTCCTCGTCGTGGAAACTCGCCTGGAGGTTGAAGATCGCCCGACCGTGTTGGATCGCCACGACTCGCCGGGTGGAGAAACTCTTGCCGTCACGAATCCGATCGACCTCGTACAGGATCGGTTGCTTCGGATCACCGGGGCGCAGGAAGTACGCGTGCAGCGAATGCACGTGGCGGCCCGGTTCGTCGATCGTCCTCCCGGCCGCGATCAGCGCCTGACCGGCGACCTGTCCGCCGAACACGCGGACTCGCTCCTCGTCGGTCGAACCGCCACGGAAGATGTTGACCTCGATCTTCTCGAGGTCGAGCAGGGCCACGAGCTCGTCGAGCGCCTGCTGGTTGTCGTCCGCGGAGGGGATGGGCGCGCCAGAACTCATGAGTGCGCCATGTTGCCATGAAACGGTGGCCACGCGACAGTCCCATTCGCCGGTTCCGGGATCCGCAGGACCGCAACGTAGGGTTCCGCCATGGCCCAGCCGGATCTGACCAACGAGGAACTCCTGACCACGACACGGGCGGTCCGCAAGCGCCTCGACTTCGAGCGTCCGGTCGACGACGCCGACATCCGCGACTGTGTCCGGATCGCGATGCAGTCACCGTCGGGATCGAACAACATGACGATGCAGTTCGTCGTCGTCAAGGACGACGCGAAGCGTGCTGCGATCGGCGAGATCTACCGTCAGTGCTTCGACATCTACAAGTCGATGGACGGCGTCTACGCTGGTTCGATCCAGAAGGACACCGACGTTGAGCAGGCACAACAGGATCGCGTGACCAGCTCCGCGGACTACCTCGGTCAGCACATGGGTGAGGCGCCGGCGCTCGTGATCGCCTGCACCGCCGGTCGGGTCGACGGGCAACCCGGTCTGGTCGCCGCGTCGACGATGGGCAATGTGTTGCCCGCGACGTGGAGCTTCATGCTCGCAGCGCGAGCCCGCGGTCTCGGGACGGCGTGGACGACGGTCGGGCTGATGATGGAGAAGGAGCTCGCCGAGGTGGTCGGGATCCCGTTCGACGAGGTGCAGCAGGTGTGTCTCACCCCGCTCGCGCACACCAAGGGCACCGACTTCAAGCCGGCGATGCGACCCGATCCCGACACGATCATCCACTGGGACACCTGGTGACCGGAGCGCGCCTCGCGAGCGCTCGTCGCGACCTTGCATTGGCGACGAAGGGGTTCATGCCCGCCGACGAGGGCGATGCACTCTGGGATGCGGCCGTGACCGCGACCGCAGCCGTCGCCGACGCTCCGCTGCTCGAAGTGGGTTCCTACTGCGGTCGTTCGACCGTGTGGTTGGGCGACGCGGCGGAACGTTCGCACCGGGTGCTGTTCGCGGTCGATCATCATCGGGGTTCGGAGGAGAACCAGTCCGGTTGGGAGCACCACGACACCGACGTGGTCGATGCGCGTACGGGCAAGATGGACACGCTCCCGCACTTCCGTTCGGCGATCCACGACGCCGACCTCGAGTCGTCGGTGATCGCCGTGGTCGGGCGCTCGCCGCTGGTGGCTGCGAACTGGACCACCCCGCTCGCGTTCCTCTTCATCGACGGCGGGCATGGACGCGAACCCGCACGTGAGGACTACCTCGGCTGGACGCCACACGTGGCTCCGGGTGGAACGCTCGCCATCCACGACGTGTTCCCCGACCCCGCCGACGGCGGCCGCCCGCCCTACGAGGAGATCTACCTCCCCGCCATCGAATCCGGCGCGTTCGAGGAGACCTCCGCCACCGGCAGCCTCCGCATCCTCCGCCGCCGCTGAATTCGGGGTTCGACGACGATCTGCGCGGAATTCTGAATTGTCCGCTTCTGCACCGTGCGCCGGCTGAGTGTGATGGGCGGTTGGAGATCTCTCGCCGACATGACCTGACCGCCCTCAAGTGTCGCTACGAGCGGGCGCGAGGACACGTTGCTTGCTCCACGACGCGAAGATCGGTTGTCGCTCGCCAGGAGTGACCGTGCATTGCCCGACGTGCAATCTCCGGCGCATTCCTGTGCGGATAGCCGAGCGCGGACGTGCCGAACTGCTCGGGCTATCGAGCTGTCGTGCTGCACGGCATCGGTCCCGATTCACCATTGCCGAGGTCTTGGCCCACGAGTCCGATGGCCGACCCGCTCGCGCGACGGGTGGGATCGCCAGTGTTCGAGCGAGAGACCTCAGCTGGTGCTGTCGAGGATGAGTCGGGTCGCTTCGTGCGGTGCGTCCCATTGGGGAAAGTGACCGCACCGCTCGAACCAGTGCAGCACGGCGTCGGGGTACAGGTCCGTCGCTCGTGCGGCCTGCCTCGGCAGGGTGACCAGATCACGCCGACCCCAACCGATCGTGACTCGACCGGGCACCGTGCCGGCCGGGGCTCCCTGTTGCTTGGGCCCTTTGATCAGGGCGTCCAGGGCTGCGCCGGTCGACGGAGAGTCAGCGAGCCCGCGTACGTCGGGCAGCACGGTCTCGCGCGAGAGCGCCCAGGGCCGCGCCGACAGCTGGGCCAACAGCAGCGTCCTCCCCACGGGGTTGCCGAGGAGGGTCGGCAGCATGCGTCGCAGCGCTTTGACCAACGCGATCGACGGCCGCAGCGTGGCGCCGAAAACGAAGCGCTCGCGGTCGCTCCAGAAGCCGCCCGGGTCCAACGCCACGATGTCGCCGCCGACGCCTCGCCGGGCGAGCTCGAGCACCATCCGGCCGCCCATCGACTGGCCGACGGTCGAGACCCCGTCCAGGCCCTGTTCGCTGATGAAGTCCACGACGGCATCGGTCAGGGTGGCGATCGAGACCTCGCCGGTCAGCGGCGGCGTCTCGCCGAATCCCGGCAGATCGACGGCGATCACCTCGCGGTGCTCGGCCAGCTCGTCGATGATCGGGGACCAGGACCGCCAGCCAGCGCCCAGCCCGTGTACGAGCAGAAGTGGGCTGCCGTTCCCTCGCCTGACATGGTTCAACGTCACCGCTGCACGCTATCGGTGCTCATGATCGGCGCCGTGCGTGGCAACACGCTCATCGAAACGGTGATCCCTGACCGATGGCTACAAGACACTTGCCGGGCGTCACCGAGAGAAGGGGCCGAATTGACCAGTCTGGAGTGGGGCGGGCTGACGATCGGCGCCGCGCTGCGGCTCGCTGGGCTGTTGATCAGTACCCGCATCCGGCACCGGCTGCTCGACCCACCCGTCGGGTATCGACGCTGCGCTCCTCGCAGCACGATTCTGAGCAGATCTCCCCGAGCGCGATGTGCCGTACCCGAGCGCCAGTCGCTCGGATGTGTGGGTGGCGATACAGGGCGGGACTGCGCTGCCGACAGTTTGCGATCGTCGGACGTCGTCACCTGGTCTTCGGCGGAGTTATCGATGACTTGGTCCTTGACGAGGCGAGGTACCTTCGGTTGATGGCGGCTGCGTCGTTCGCCGATGCCTCACGCGGTTCGCAGGTGTTTCGCTTGCGGCGCGTCGCCGAGGCAGCCCTCGAGCGGTACCCGATTGATGTCCGCCGGCTACGCCTTCTGTATCACGGGCACAACACGACGTTCCGCGTCGACACAACGAACGGGACTCGGTACGCGCTACGGATCAACGTCATCAGCAACTCGACCGCCGCGAACCTGATCGCAGAGGCAGCATGGTTGGCGGCAATCGCCACCGACACCGACCTCACGGTCCCCGAACCGCAACCGACCTTGGACGGACAGCTCCACTCGGCGGTGTGGTTCGACGACCTCGACCGCGAGCTCCCCGTCGTTCTCATGTCATGGTTGCCGGGGCGGCACCGCCCAAACTCATCACCGACCGAGCTACGCGCGCTCGGCCGCGTGCTGGCCGTACTCCATCAGCACGCCGAGCACTGGACGATGCCAGCCGGCGCGGCGGTCCCAATCCATACCGATGTCCTCGGCGAGGACGAACGGCGACTGTTCGATCCCGCGAATCAATTCAGAGCCTCCCAACAAGAGATCATTGACCTCACGTGTTCGGTCGCTCAGAGCGCTCTTGACGAGCTCTGGGTCTCACAGACCGGGCGACCGATCCATGGCGACCTTCATCTCGGCAATGTGCTGTGGGATCGCCGCTCAATGTCGGTGTTCGACTTCGACGACGGGTCGAGTCGACGACCGAGTGAGCCGCGCCGTCGGCGCCGCTCGCCCCGAGCATCCGCCAACCACCGCCGTAGAGCAACAGCCGGCGATCGTTCGAACTGTCCGCCACGTGGGTGATACACCGCACTTCGGTGAGCGCAACGGTGCCGAATTGGGCGGATTGGTGGTGTGCGCGGCGTGATCAATGTGCGTGCGCCCGGGTCGCTCGGCCAGCCGCCGACCTTCGAGCGAATGCTGGGTCGATCGCAGCGACGTTTCGATCATTGGTGGTGCGGGTAGCTCTCGCTCAGAGCGATGAATCTCTCCACCGCACAACTGGATCCAGCGCCCCATCGCCATCGCCGACCTTTCGCTGCGATCGTCGTGGCAGCCTTATCGCTCGTTGCGGCAGGCTGTGCATCAGATGACGTCACTCTCGGGGATCCCTCGACATCGGCCATCGCACAGGACACGGACGCAGCGACGCCAAGCGATACGAGCGCCCCGACAGATCCCAGTTCGCCCACGAACGCGAACGATGAATCGGTGTCGGCTTCGAGCGCGGCCACGTCAACGACCGCCACACCGACCACGACCGACGGGGCGAGCTCGACGACCACCCTCACGGCGTCGTCGTCGTCGTCGACTGCGCTACCGACCACGCAGCCCGCTGCACCGCCGACGACGAATCGGCCCGTTTCGTTGACGATCGGCACGGCAGAGGCGGTCGCCGCAACGTCTCGCGGTGTGCTGATCGACGACGGATCGAACACGTGGGATACCGTCGTGTTCGACGACTCGTCGCCGCGGGGGCTCGCACTGCTGGTCGACGACCGAATCGTCTACCAGCCCGCAACCTCGACCGACATTGCCCGGCCGGTCGATGGCTTCGTCATCATCTCCGATGAAGGCCCAGAGTCACTGTACGGCGAGGACGATCGGAGAGTGACGGTGTTTGATGTCGGTCACGTCGACGGTCGGGCAGTGATCCTCGCCCAATCAGCCGTCGACCGTCCAGCGAACCCCGACGAAGCTGCCAGCGAGCTCGTACTGATCGACGTCCTCAGCTTGGAACGCACGGTGCTACGTGAAGCGGGAGGGTTCGAGTCCGGCTACACCGACGCCCGGTTCGGCGCAGGCGCAATCAGCGCGATCTTCTCGGTCAACGCAGCGAACTCCCTCGAAATCCTCGAGCTCGGCGGCACGGTCCGCCACGAGATCGAGCTGCCCGCCGACACGAATCTGAGCTTGCTGGATTTCGACGAATCCGTCTGGCTGCTTGAGCCCGACTTCGTCGGCGACAACTTCGACCCGGTGCTGCGTACCCTCCAGTTCGACCTCGACACGGCCGACGTCCGACAAGCCGACCTGCCGCTCATTTCCGTCGCCGGGCTCAGCATCGACACCGGCTTCTGCGATGTCGCCGACTTCCTCGACGACCAGATCGTCTGCGATCGCTCTCAGGGCTCACCCATCCTCATCGATGTGGACATCGACGGCGCGTCGACCTCCGAGGTGCCGTTCATCACGTTCGGCACCGTTCGCTTCCGCGCCAGCCAGTAGTTCGCCGGCCGACGTCCGCACCCACGACGCCCACCCCTTCCGCGTCCGGCACCGCACGTGGACCCTGCCAGTAGCCCGGGTCAAGAATCGTCCTCGAAACGCTGCGCCCGGCGACTCTCGCACAGCCACGAAACCGGCGGAGCGGCAGTCCCGCCGACCAAGAGCAAAGGCAGACTGTGAACGCGCGTCTCGGCGCAGGTTGGCGAGCGCATCGGTGCCGCTACAGAGCGATCCGCCGCCGGCTGCCGACCTGGAGATATGCGCTACCACGACAATCGCCTGATGACAAAGTTTGCCAAGTCAGCTAGTGTCTTGTCCATGACCACGATGAACGTGTCGTTGCCTGACGAACTGAAGATCTTCGTTGATGAACGGGTCAACCACGACGGCTACGGGTCGACCAGCGAGTACGTCCGCGATCTCATCCGACGAGACCGCGAGCGAGGCCACCTGCGCGACCTCGTCCTCGAAGGCGCGAATTCCGGTCCAGGCGTCGTGGCTGACCCTGCCTACTTCGACGCACTGCGTCAGCGCATCTCGTCGGAAGCCTGAACTCCTGGCCGCGAAGACGGTTCAGTTTCGAGAGCTTGCGACGTTCGATCTCGAATCAGCCAGTGGCTACTACGTCGCCGAGGCCGACGTCGCAACAGCGATCCGCTTTGTGGACGCTGTCGAAGCCACGGCGCGACGTATCGGTCGAAACCCGCGGTTCGGATCGCTGCGGTTCGCGTACGAACTCTCGGTGCCGGACCTCCGGGTGGTGGCAGTCGGCAAGTTTCCGTACCTGTTGTTCTCTTTGGAGCGCGAAACTTCGGTCGACGTTTGGCGACTTCTCCACTCCAGCCGAGACAGCCTGCGAGAGCCACACGCTTGACTCGGA
>NZ_BAOL01000072.1 GCF_000350145.1 Ilumatobacter nonamiensis YM16-303
GCGCTCCGTGCGCGAACTGTTCACGAGTTGGACCGTTCCCGCGGGTTCGTGGCCGACGGGCAGTAGCCTGGAACGTCTACATATCGAATACACGGGGCTGACTGGTTTCGACGTCAGTAACGCTGTTCGAGTTTGCGACCCGAGTTTCTCAGACTCGTTAAACGGGGAAACCACAGAATTGCCGATGAGCAGTTCGCTCTCGCCGCCTGATTTTCAGGTGAGTGAAGAGTCATCGTGAGCAGAAATGCCGCACGGGGCCAGTCAGCTACAGCCCGGCAACAGAAGTAGCCGATGACGGTGGGAAAGACCACTGACGGCGAGAAAGACCGCTGACTTTCAGGAAAGACTGAGCGTGGTCCGCCTCGAGCGGACAGCCGACCCGTCGGTGTCTCAGCGTCAGAGGCAATGTCGGGAATGGTCGTAGCGAGTTCGTTCACCGGCTGATGGACGGGGGTTCGATTCCCCCCAGCTCCACTATCAGGTTGTGGCCGTGCGGTCGCGTGTGGCCCGGCGCGGCTCGAGCGGCGCAACTGATCGCAGGCTCTCTCGGTTCGCGGCGATCACCTCAGCAACGTCGCTCGAACGACGCCATGACCGCTCGGACGAGCCAGCGGGTCGCGACGGATCGAGTTACGGCGCTGGGGCTGTGGGGTCGTAGTCGAGTGGGGCGCCCTTGGGGACGGCGTCGTGTTGGAGTGAGGCCTGGAACTCGGCGACCTTGGGCATGAACACCTTGTAGAGCACCCAGGAGTGGACTTCGTTGAAGTTGTAGGGGGTGTTCTCGTCGGGGTTCACGGTGAGGTTGTAGATGTGCGGTGTCGCCAACTTCTGGATCGGTGCGAAACCGTTCTCGACGACATGGGTGAGCACCTTGAAATTGCGGTACCGCATCCCGACGAGGAGTTCATCGAAGAACATCATGAAGTGCTCGCGTTCGGACGTGTCCTGTTCGCCGGCGAGGAACCGGGACTGGTCGACACCGTCGAGCACCCGATCGGCGGGCAGATGCTCACCGTGGCCCATGATGTGCATCAGTGTCGGGTACCAGTCGACGACGTGGAACATCTCGTCGGACGCTCCGGTGCGCAGCTTGTCGGCCCACTGGACCAGTCCGACCGTGCGGTTGTTGCCCTCGTACGTCGAGAAGTAGCCGCCCCGCCAGTTGCCTTCGGACCCCTGGTTGTTCGGGGCGTGGAAGGTGGTGTCGCGACCGTTGTCACCGGCGAAGATCACGATCGTGTTGTCGCGGATACCGAGTTCGTCGAGTACGTCGAGCAGACGCCCGAAGTCGCCGTCGACCATCTGAATGCAGTCCGCCACGGGCCCGCCGTCGGAGGAGTCGATGTACTCGTCGCGCGGCAGCGTCGGGAAATGCATGTTCGAATGGTTGAAGTACAAGAAGAACGGCTCATCGGCGGCGACCGAGTCGCGCATCCACTGCTCACCCTTCTCCAGGAAATCGAGGTCGATGTCCTTGCGCACCTCGCGGTCGAGGACCTTGACGTTCTCGAGGTGACCGGGACCGGTCGACTCGATGACGTACTCGGGTTCGAGATCGGTGCGCTTGAAGAACTTGTCGTCGGGCCACATCGCGACGTCCCACGTGTCACCGATCCCGTACCAGTAGTCGAATCCGTGGTCGGTGGCGTAGCGGCCCTCTTCCTTGCCGCAGTGCCACTTGCCCATGATCGCGTTGCGGTACCCGATGTCCTTCAACGATTGGGCGATCGTGGTCTCCCACGACACCAGCCCGTTGCCGGGCATCACCGACGTACATCCGGTCCGCACCGAGTGCCGGCCCGTCATCAACGCCGAGCGCGTCGGCGTGCACTGCGCTTCGACGTTGTAGTTGGTGAGCTTCAGCCCGTCGTCGGCGAAGCGGTCGACGTTCGGCGTCTCGGCACCGAGGGTGATGCCGCCGCCATAGCAACCGAAGTCACCGGTCGAGATGTTGTCCACATGGAAGAACAACAAATTCGGACGTTCACTCATGACCACTACTTTCCGTACGGGAACGCGGTGGATTCTGTTTTCACCGCTGCCCGATCTTCCCGCGCGTCCTCGGTTGTCACCATCCGAAACCTGCATTTTTTGGGGGCGGGTCCCGGGAAGGCTCATCGCGCCGCGGCGACCAGCACTAGGTTCCGATTGTCGTCCGAGTACCCAGGGGGTTCGACATGGAGGCGTTCCAAGCCATCTTCAACACGGTCCTGATCGTGTTCATCGTCACGACGATGCTGTCCGCCGGTTTCAACACGACCTTCGAGCAGATCGCGTCGTTGTTCTCCAAGGTCTGGCTGGTGGTGGCGGTGCTCGTGGTCGGCTTCGTCGTTCGACCCCTCGTGGGCTGGGGCACCGCCGAGGTCTTCAGCCTGGCCACACCGGCGTTCATCGCGATGGCCCTGCTGTGGGCGTGCCCGGGCGCCCCGTTCGGCGCGAAGCTCGTCATGACCGCGAAGGCCGACATCCAGTCAGGCGCGGTCCTCCAGGTGATGCTCGCCTCCATCGGCAGCATCACGTTCGCCCCGACGGCGAACGCGATCATCGCTGCCGCCGACCTCGGCGATGACGTGTCACTCCCCGTTGCCGACCTCATCAAGACGGTCGCCGCGCTGCAGTTGATCCCGTTCGCGGTCGGCATCCTTACCCGACACTGGGCCGAGGAACGCGCACTGGAGTGGAATCGGTTCGCGTTGAAGACGTCGAGCATCACGTTCGTCTTCGTGTTGGCCGGAGCTCTCCTCGGGAGTTGGGAGACCGTGATCGACCTCATCGGTTCGAAGGTGATCGTCGCCGCGCTCGTGGCGTCGATCGTGATGATCGCGATCGGCTACTTCGTGTCGGTCGGCGAGTCGCCGACGAAACAGGCCGCCGCACTCGTCCAACCGTGCACCAACTCGGGGCCGGCGTTCGCGGCAGCCGCGATCGCGTTCGACAACGATCCCGAGATCCTCGGAGCGATCACCGCGATCCTGTTGTTCCAGATCGTGGCCGGGCTGCTCACCGCCGTGTACTTCTCGAAGCAGAACGACGACGAGTCGAGTTACTCGAGAACCGTGTCGCCGCAGCCGGCGTCGGCGTGAGTCAGCGCTCCGAGCGTCGCCGGCGAATGACCACCACGGCACCGATCGCCAACACCACCGTCCCGACGATCAGGATCGTCCGGTAACTGACTCGCGCTTCCTGCGCCGCCGTCGCCACCGACTCGGCACGAGCCAGCCCGGCCTGCACGGTGTCGAGGTTCGCTTGCAGTTCGGCGACCTGCTCCTCGGCCGCCTGGATGCGTTCGACGGAGTTTATCGCTCCGGGCTCAGTGCTCTGCGTCACGAGAGGTCTGCACGGCGCCGTCGAGGTGGTCCCGCAGTCGGTGCAGGGCCTGCTGGGTCTCATCTTGCAGCTCGACCTCGTCGAGGCGGGCATTCTGGTCGTCGTCGTCGTTGAACAGTCCCATGTCGGATCCTCTCGGGGGCGTGCAGCGGACAACCCGCCGCGCGGGGAAACCTACGGGCACCGCCCGGACGGATCCAGCCGAAACCTGCACGCTCGCCGCACCGAGACGCGTTGTGGCTCGCGTCAGCAGACGTTGGATCGAGCGAGGCTTGCGGACGGGGGTTCTCCGTACGTTCGGCGGTACATCGCCGCGAAACGGCCCGCGTGACTGAAACCGTGATCGGCAGCCACATCGGTCACGGTTTCGATGTCGGGAGGCGCCTCAATCAGGACTTGTCGGGCGGCCTGCAACGCCCGTTGACGAAGGAATGCAGCGACGCCGACCCCGGTGACGTCGGTGAATGCGGTCTGCAATCGACGCTCCGACACGCCGACGTGACGACACAAGGTGAGCACCGGAGCGCGCCACGTCCCGTTTCGTTCGAGGAACGCGACGCACTCGCGGACGATCTCCTGTGAGCTCCAGCCGCGGGCCTTCGGGTCCGATTCACTCGGACGGGTCACGAGTTCCACGATGGCTTGCACGATCCACTGCTCGGTCTGCTCGGCCGGCTCGGAGCCCCGCTGCTGGGTCACGAACTCGGAGACCCACCCCGGTCGAGTGGCGGGAACGATCGAGCGGAGCGTGCGCGACGGTGGTCGCCGCCCGAGCGTCTCCGCCGCGCGTTCGATCGACTCCCACGGGACCGCAGTGAGCACATACCTCAGACCAGCCGGATCGAGAGCGGCCTGCGTGGCGCCTGGCCCGTACACGAACGTGGAACCGCCGCGCAGATCGATCCCGTCCCATTTTCCGCCAGGTGGGGTGTCGAGCACCGAGACGACGACCAAGGTGTCGTCGTCGGCGCGCGCCTCGCCTGCGACTGTGAAGCCCATCTCGACCTCGGCGGTCGCCACCGACCCGAACCGACGGAGCACCAGTTCCGTGGGACGATCGGAACCGGTGATCCGAACGAGTTCGCCGGACGCTCCGGGCAGCGCCATCACGTACGCGGCGCCATCGTCGGCGCGCACGGTTGCCGCCGTCTCCATGGCCGGGGCGCACTCCGTGTGGGTTCCACGCACGGCCGGAACGTAGCACCCTGACCAGGGGTGATGCGCAGGTGTACGGCCGATCCGGGTGTCCCCCGGCTTCCATCTGTGCACGTTTCGGCTGGCGCCGCCCACCCGCGACGATCCACGATGCCGGAGATGGGACCGGTCCGCGCGCGCATTCCGATGCCTCGAAGCGAGTGAGGCTGTCGCCGATGCGTTTCCCCATTCAGTCACCCCGGAAGATGTTCTCCCGGCGCGGAGCGCGCGACGACGCGATGAGCGGTCTGGTGCTCGGAATCGAGAGCGTGCCCGACGGCCTGGCGAGTGGCCTACTCGCCGGTGTCAACCCGGTGGCCGGCCTGTACGCCTACATGTTCGGCGTCGCCGGAGCGGCACTGTTCACGAGCACCGCGTTCATGGCCGTGCAGGGAACCGGCGCGATGGCGATCATCATCAGCGACGTCGACCTGGCCAGCCGCGATGACCCGATCCGTGCGCTCTACACCCTCTCCATCCTCACCGGTGTGGTGATGATCGTCGCCGGGCTGTTCCGCTTCGGGACCTTCCTCCGATTCGTCTCGAGTTCGGTGATGACCGGTTTCATCAGCGCGGTCGGGGTCAACATCGTGCTCGGACAACTCGACGACTTCACCGGCTACGCCGCGAGCGGGTCGAACCGGGTCACCCGGGCGGTCGATCTCGTACTGCACTTCTGGAAGGTCGATCTGGCCACCGTGGCGGTCGGCGTGATCACGATCGTGCTGATCGTGATGCTCCAACGCACTTCGCTCGGCGCGCTCGGCCTCGTCGTCGCAGTCTTCGTCGGCTCCGCGATCGCGGCTGTGCTGGCCGCCCTCGACAACGAGATCGCACTGGTCGCCGACATCGCGACGGTTCCGAGCGGACTACCCGCCCCGGTGCTCCCGGTACTGAGCGACGTTCCGGCACTGATCGTTCCCGCGCTGTCCCTGGCATTCGTGGGACTGATCCAGGGTGCCGGCGTCTCCACCGGTTTCCCGAACGACGACGGGACCCCTACCGACGAATCACAGGATTTCGTGGCACAAGGCGCCGGCAACGTCGCCGCCGGATTCTTCCAGGGCATGCCGGTCGGTGGGTCGATGTCGGCGAGTTCGCTGATGGTCACCGCCGGGGCGCGGAGTCGACAGGCCGCCTTCTTCGCTGCGGGCGTGATGGCGATCGTGGTGATGGTGTTCGGCGGGGTGATCGAGCAGATCGCGATGCCCTCGCTCGCCGCGCTGCTCATCGTGGTCGGCGTCGGCACCGTGCGGGTCCCCCAGATCGTGTCGGTGGCGAAGACCGGAACCGTGCCGCTCACGGCGATGGTGACCACGTTCGTCCTGACCCTGCTCGTCCCGCTCCAGTTCGCCGTGCTCGTCGGTGTCGGGATCGCGGTGATCCTCTTCGTCGTGCAGCAGTCGGGCCACCTCGTCACCAAGCAGGTCCTGTTCCACGACGACGGCACGGTCGAGGAAGTCGACCCTCCCGAGGAGGTGCCGGCCGGCGAGGTCGTGGTCCTGCACCCGTACGGCGCGCTGTTCTTCGCGACGTCGGCCCGGTTGGGAGAGCAGATGCCCACCGTCACACCGGCGTCCGATCACGCCGTCGTGATCCTGCGAGTCCGCGGAGCAGACGACGCAGGTGTCACACTTCTCGACATGCTCACGAATTACGCCGACGAGTTGAGTCACGTGGGGAGCAAGCTGATGATCGTCACCGACAATCGACGCGTGATCCGCCAGTTGCGTGTCACCGGGGCGACGGCAGCGATCGGCGAGCACAACATCTACCGGAGCACCCGGTTCGTGGGTGAGTCCACCCGACGCGCGTACACCGACGCCGTCGAGTGGATTGCCGACCGGTCGCCGACTCCGCCGACCGGTCGCGCCGTCGACAACGATCCCGAGTCCGGAGAACGAGGCGAAACATGAAGCACGACCTTTCCGCACGATCCATCGCGATGGGTTCGTCCGTCCTGATCTTCGTCGCGCTGGCGACACCGGGGGCTGCGGTCACGGCGACGGTCGACGCGTCCGGCCCTGCGTTGTACGCAACCGTCACGACAGATGACGTGTCGAGATCGGCAACCGTCGAGGACGATCAGAACGAGGACGACACGCCCGAGTCGGAGGCACCGGCGCCGGAGACGGATCCGCCCGGCACCGAGCCCGCCGACACCACGACGGACACCGCCGCCGACCTCGGGGTGATCGGCGCCGACCCCGACGTCGACGGAGGCGATGTCGCGGTGATCGCCGTCGTCGGCCTCGTAGCGGTGCTCGGTGTCGCGGCATGGTGGATGACACGCCGTCGAGATCCCGACGACGCCCGTTCGGCACCCTCCGCCACGTCCGACTCGACCGGGCACGGCGTGCTGTGAATGATCCGACGACCGATCCGGATGTGCGGCCCCGGCGGGCAGCGTCGACGGAGCGACGACGAATCCCGTCGTGGGCCGAGCGATCGGCCCGGTGGGCCTGGGCGTTCATCGGAATCGTCGCGGCCCTTGCGTTGGTGGTCCTTGCCCTCGCGGCGCTGAACGAACTCGTCGTTCCCCTGATCGTCGCTGCGGTCGCCGCCGTCCTGTTCGCACCGGTCGTCGATTGGCTGGAGCGTCATCGCGTGCCGCGCCGGCTCGCTGCGGGCATGCTCACACTGCTCGTCGTCGCCGCGGCGGTCGCGGTGGTGGTGGTCATCGTCGTCGCCGTCGCCGACCGATCCGACGAACTCGCCGATCAACTCGATCAGGCGTGGACCGAGCTCGGCGACGTGGTCGACATCCCTGCGCTCGACGACATCGATGTCGATCTGGGCGCGGCAGGGCGCACCGTCGCCGAAGGGGCCGGGTCACAGGTCTCCTCGCTCGTGGGTTCCGCGGTCGGCGTGATCACCGGGCTGATCCTCGCGCTCGTTCTGCTCTACTACCTCCTCCTCGACGGCCGCCACTTCGTCGAGCGCTGGCTCGCCGGTCGACCGGAACATTCCCAGGCCCAGGCGCGACGGATCCTGTTCCAGGCGGCCTCGACGATCCGCGACAACGCACGGGGCCGCACGGCGCTCGCCGCCGCCCAGGCGCTGTTCGTGTTCGTGGTGCTGCTCGCACTGGGGGTGCCGCTTCCCGCAACGATCGCGCTGGTCAACTTCGTCGGAGCGTTCATTCCGTATCTCGGCGCCTTCGTCGGCGGGGCCTTCGCCGTGCTCGTCGCCCTCTCCGAGGGCGGGATGCAGCTCGCCGTCGCGGCGCTGGTCGCGGTCGTCGTGATGAACGTGGTGGTCGAGAATCTCCTCGAGCCACGGCTGATCGGCTCGTCGATGAAGATGCATCCGATCATCGTGTTGATCGCGACGGTGGCCGGCGGAGCCGTTGCCGGCCTCCTCGGGCTGATCCTCGCCGCGCCCGTCGTCGCGATCGGCACGAACGTGTACCGAGAACTCCGTTCGTCGGGAGTGTTCCCATCGAGCGACGAATCGACGACGGAACCAGACCCACCGGACGCGTGACCGCGTCTTCGCTTCTTACGACCTCGCGGTGCTGTCGGCGACCCTCTGACGCCGCCGATCCGAACCGGTCGGCTGGCTCTCGATCTCGTCAGGTCTCGGCACGACGTCGTCGGGCGTCCCGAGAACCCGTAGACAGATGACGAGCGAGACGATTCCCAGCACGACCCCGGCGACGACGTCACTGAGGTAGTGCATCCCCTGGTACATCCGGGCGAGCGCGACGGCCAGCACCACGGCCACGAGCAGGACCACCGCCAGCGCGCGGATCCAGCGGTTGCGGGTGTGCCAGAACACGATGATGACGAGCGCGCCGTACACGGTGGCTGCCGCGACGTGACCGGACGGAAAACTCGAATCGACCGGCGAGTCGAGCAGCCGCTCGACGTCGGGACGGGGACGACCGACGATGAAGCTGACGATCACGAATGCGGTGGCTTCGAAGATCAGCGTCAGCGCGAGGAACACCGCCTCGTGCCATCGTTTCCAGACCATCGTCGCGACGACAGCGAAGACGGCCGTGGCGATGATCTTGATGTGGGTCGCCGCCAGCATGGCGGACCAGTGGGCGAGGTCGGTCTGGAAGTTCGTCCGGCCCGAGGCAAAGCGTTCGGCCACGTCCTGGTCGAATCGCGTGAGGGCGTTCGGCGCCAACGCATCGGTCGCCAGCCAACCGACCAGGCTGAACCCGACGACCACGAACGCCAGGGAGACTCCGAGCTGGATCCACTCTGCGCGATGGAGCGGCCACGTGGCCTTCCACCACGGCTCGGAGTCGGATCGTTCCGTCGGGGGTGCGGCGGCGGTCATGAATCGGCTCCCACCAACCGGCGCTTCGGCGCGCTCAGCGCACAGAAGATCCCGTACAGCAACAGGCCTGCACCAACCGCGACGACGAGCCACGTGCCGAGTCCGGACGAGGCCGCTTTGCGGAGTGACCCGTCGAGGCCCTGGGCGTCGTCGGGGTCGAACCGGATCGCCGATCGTGCGAGGAAGAAGCCGATCAGCGACATCATGGCGGCGCGACCCACCCATCCGATGCGTCCGAGCACGACCAACATCTGGTGCGACACCGGACCGACGCTGCCCGGCATCAACTGTGACTCGAACGAGGCGCTGATCGCTTTCCAGAGGAACACCGCAGCGATCACGATCAGGATCGCACCGATCACGAAGATCAGGGCTCGCCCGGCACTGTTGGTCATGAAGTCGCGCGTGAAGCTCTCGACCTTGCTGTCCTCACTGCTCTCGCCGGACTTCGACGGTTGGCGGGCGAACGTCACCGCGGTCCACGCCAACAGGAGGTAGGTGACGGCGCTGACCAGGTATCCACCGCGTGTCAGCCACCCTTTCAAGTCGTTGTCCGCCGGCAGCAGGACGCTCGCGATCCGCCACAGCGAATAGGTGACGAGCCCGATCGCCACCACCCAGAGCACGGCCACACCGGCCGGATTCTCGGCGATGCGGGCGATCGCCCCGGTCTGGCTCGCTTCCTGATCGCTGCCACCGTCGGATGTCGACCCGTCGGACGCCCGAACCCCGATCAGGAGGGCCAGGATCCCGGTGAGCGCGTACACGACGCCCTTCGCGATCCATCCGACGCGTGCGAACTTGACGACCGCAGGGTGCTCGCGAGCGAACTCCTCGGCCCGCTCGACACCGACATCCTCGTTTCCGGTCGTGTCGTGTGCTGTGGTGCTCATGGTGCTTTCTCCCCTGTGTCGGCGGTCCACGGTTGGCAGATTCGGATCGCCTGTGGCACGCATCGGATCTCGAACTCGTTCGTGCGGTCTCGGTCGCCACCATCGACCTCCCACGGGAGGGACCGGTCGAGCGAGACCGTCAACTTCTCGGCGGTGACCACCTTGGTGAGCGGGGACTTGTGTGCCCGCTTGAAGGTCGCGCTGGTGAGCAACCGCAGCCACTCGGTCGACGACCGCGCCTCGACGACTCCCACATCGAGGCGACCGTCGGTCGGCGACGCGTCGGGAAACGCCTCGAGCCCACCGAGAATCGTGCCGATGTTCGCGACGATCACGCAGCTCGCATCTCCCGTGTACCACGGCTTCCCATCGACTTCGATCACGGCGTGCGCCGGACTCACGTCTCGATTGCGCATCCCGGCCACGACATAGCCGACACGACCGAAGCGTTCCTTGAGATCTCCGTCGTCGGCGTCGCGAATCAACATCGCGTCGAAGCCGGTTCCCGCCATGACGGCGAAGTACGTGCCGTTCATCTCACCGACATCGATCGCACGCGGATCGCCGCTCACCGCGATGTCGACCGCTCCGCGGAGGTCGATCGGGATGTCGAGGTTGTTGGCGAGCAGGTTGGCCGTCCCTGCCGGCAGGATGCCGATGGCGACGTCGTCGTATCCCTCGTCGATGATCGTGTTGATCGCTCGCCGAACCGTTCCGTCGCCGCCCCACATCAGGACCCGGTCGACACCGTGCTCCTCGACGAGTTTGCGGATCTTCTTGGGCGCCTTCTTGCTCTTCGACACCTCGTACCACGGAGGATCCGGATGCCCGGCGTCGGCCAGCGCCGACCGCAACTCCTCGAGACCACCTCCGAGTTCCTTGCCCTCGTTGACGATCACGCCGACCGTCACCGGCCGTCCGTCGGACGTCGATCCATCAGCTCCCATTGCGGGCTCCGTTCAGTTCGGATTCGTTCGCGACGGGTGTCGCGGCGAGTTCGTCGACCGGCTCGCCGAAGCGTTGCAACCGTCCGCCGAAGATGACCGCGACGACGAAGAACCATGCCCACCCGACGGTGAGACCGGCCACCACGTCGGTGACCCAGTGCACCCCGAGCAGCGTGCGGCTCGATGCGACCAGGCATGCGATCGCCGCCGCGAGGGCGAACAACCAGGGCCGAACCCGTGGCGGAAACCCGCGGCCGACCACGAGCGCGATCGCCATCCAACACGCCGCAGACGCCGCGGAATGTCCCGAGGGAAACGACGATCCCGCTGCGGTGACCAGGTGATCGACGGGTGGGCGCTGTCGGTCGATCCACAGCTTGAGTGCGTTGTTGACGATCACGACGCCGATCCCGACGGTCAGGAGGAACCACAGTGAGGTGGCGTCCTTGCGACGGCGCCAGTCGATCAACCCGATCACTGTCATCAGCGCGAGCAACACGGACGTGCCGCCGAGATCGGTGACGACCTTCATGAACGAGGCGACGCCGTCGGTTGCGTGTTCCGGCCCCCAGTCGGCGACGGATTGATCCCACCGCGCGAACCCACTGTCCGTGTCGACCGTGTCGAACACCCAGCCGATGAACAGGCCCGCCACGAGGATCACGCCGAAACAGACCGCCACGGCCACTCCCCCGACGACGCGTCGATCGGCGTGGACGAGGAGTCGGTGCAGTCGAGGGTGCCTGGCCACCCGCTCGACGAGCCAGTGATCGGTCCGTTCGGCGTCGACCGGGTCGTCGAGGTGAGCGGGCCGTCCGCGCACGGCGGCGATCCCGATGAGCACGGCGGCGCCCACCAGACCGGCAAGCAGAACCGCGAGCAACGTCGACATCCGAGTGTCGTACCCCGATCACATTGCGGCCAAACGCGCAGAGAGTGGCGGAATGCGCACGGTGTTGGAACGATTTCGTCGCGGTTCTGTCATCGAGCGAGATCAGAATCGGGTGGGACCTGAGGAGGTGTGCTCATGCAATTTCCCCCGACGAACCCCACGCCGGACGAAGGTGAGTCCGGCGTTCTCGTGTCCATGGCCGACGACCTCGTCGTGATCCGGCCCGCCCAACGGGTCGAACTCGACACGACCCACGTCCTGGTCGACGCCGCCGCTTCCGCCGTGACCGCGGGTGCCCTGGTGATGGTGGATCTCGACCACGAGACCGACAGCGACGACCTCCTCTGGTTCCGGCCCCGCCACGACGACACAACCCCATCGCTCGCCAGCGAGCCAGGCGTCGCCGAGGTGCTCGCCCCGGGGTGGGTCCGACTCTCGACGCGCGACGCGTATTGGACCATCGACGTCGCCCGCAGTCGGCTGTTCCGCTCCGAAACGCTCGTCGACCCCCATTTCGTCGCGGATCCCGCCTGGACCGGCGTCCGCGCACTCTGGATCAGTTGCACCCATGTCACCGCACTCACGGCGGACGGTTCGTACCTGTCGACGCGGACGGCCTGGACGAGTTCACGCGCGCGGCGTCGCCCGATCCCTGCCTGACGCATCGACTGGGGTCTGATCCCCGTCGATACGCGACACTGATCGCATGGCCTCCTGCTGTGGACCGTCGCGAGAATCCGACGACGCGACCATCTCGCCACCGACCGCGGGGGTCAGCGGGGTCGCCGGCGCGACACGTGACGGTCTCGATCTGATCGCTCTCCCCGGCGGAACGTTCACGATGGGCACGAACGATCCACGTGGGTACCCGGACGACGGCGAAGGCCCCGAGCATCGAGTGGAGCTGAGCCCGTTCTCGATCGGCCGGCACCCGGTCACCAACGATCAGTTCGCCACCTTCGTCGACGCGACCGGCTACCGCACGACCGCCCAGCAGTTCGGCAACTCGTTCGTGTTCGCTGGGCTCCTCCCGGACGAGTTCCCCGATACCCGCGGCGTGGCCGCGGCGCCGTGGTGGCGCGAGGTGCTCGCCGCGGACTGGCGGCGTCCCGAGGGCCCGCAGAGCAATGTGGACGACCGCGGCGACCACCCGGTCATCCACGTCAGCTGGCTCGATGCAGTGGCGTACTGCACGTGGAGCGGCACCCGGTTGCCGACCGAAGCGGAGTGGGAGTACGCGGCGCGCGGGGGTCTCGATGGTTCGCATTTCCCGTGGGGCGACGAGCGGGAACCGGACGGCGAGCACCGCATGAACGTGTACCAAGGGCAGTTCCCCCAGGGCGACGACGGCGAGGACGGCTTCGTCGGCACGTGCCCGGTCGGCTCGTTCCCTCCGAACGGCCACGGCCTCCACGAGATGACCGGCAACGTGTGGGAGTGGTGCTCGGACTGGTTCGATCCCGGCTACTACGCGCGTTCAGCAGCGCAGGATCCGGCAGGTCCGAACGGCGGGCGCGCGCGGGTGATGCGCGGCGGGTCGTACCTCTGTCACGAGAGCTACTGCTGGCGCTATCGAGTCGACGCGCGGAGCGCGAACAGCCCCGACAGCACCACGGGCAACATCGGATTCCGCGTCGCCGCCTGACGTCGCTCCGTCATCGCGGCGGACCTCGACTCAGGTTCCGAGCAGCTTGGCCTTCTGCGCCGCGAATTCTTCTTTGGTGAGAATCCCCTGCTCCATGAGATCGGCGAGCTGCTTCAGCTGCTCGATCGGGACCGACGACTGCGTGGCCGGTGCCTGCGGTTCCGGCGCGTAATGCGGTTCAGGCGCGTATTGCGGCTGTTGGGCGTACTGCGGTTCGGCCTGTTGTGTCCACCGGTTGGCCTGTCGGCGCGACACGCGGTTCGACACCGCCGTCGCCGTTCCGGCAATCACTGCGGTGCGGGCCATTCCTCGAAGCAATCTGGGCATGGTTGTTCTCCGTTCTCGTGATCGTTCTTCGGTCAGACCGACTCGGTCGCGTCCAGCGAGTCGAGCACGTCAGTCAGCGGGATGTAGCCGGCCGCCACCAGCTGGCCGCCACCATTGCGCATCCCGGTGACGAAGTCTGCCGCCCACCGATTCTCGAAGATCAGGATCCCCGCGGACGCACCGATCGCGATCGAGTCTCGGGCATCGTCGAGGTCCGATTGGTCGAGCATCCCACTCGACGCTCCCTCGAACACGCTGAGATCGAAATCACCCCCGTCGATCTCGTGCAGCGACAGCGCGGCCACGGACCCGTCATCACGGCGGGTCACGAACTCGAGGTCGAGGATCCTGATGATCCCCTGATCCACGAGGTCGATCAGACTCTGCAAGCCCTCACCGGTCATCTTGTTCTCGGGGAACTCGACGATCAGATAGCTGATCGGTCCCATGGTCACGTCTTCGTCCGACATCTTGATCCTCCGTGCTGCGTGGTCGGTGTGCTGACGCCATCGTTCACCCAGCTCGGGTAGGCGCGCTCTACCCGGTGCGGGGTGGCTCGACGATCGTTGCTGGTCAGAAGACCGTCGGGACGGTGTACGGGGTGAGGTCGATCTCGACGTGCTCGGAGGGCGCCGGCCGCTCGGGGAGCTCGACCGTGAGCGGGTCGAGCGGTTCATAGGGCAACTGGCTCAGCAGGTGGGTGATCAGGTTGAGTCGGCCGCGTCGCTTGTCGTCGGTGCGAACGACGCTCCAGGGCGCCCAGCCGCTGTGCGTCGCCGTGATCATGTCGTCGCGGGCTTCACCGAAGTCGTACCACATGGTGTACGACCGGAGATCCATGTCGGACAGCTTCCAGATCTTGCGCGGATCGTCGATGCGCGACTGGAGCCGCTTGGTCTGCTCCTGCTCACCCACCTCGAGCCAGTACTTGAGAAGAATGATTCCCGAGTCGACCATGGCGCGCTCCACATCCGGAACCATTCGCAGGAAGCGCTCGGTGTCGTCCTCGCTGCAGAATCCCATCACCCGTTCGACTCCGGCGCGGTTGTACCAGCTGCGATCGAAGATCACGACTTCCCCGGCCGCCGGAAGGTGCGGCACGTAGCGCTGGATGTACATCTGCGACTTCTCGCGTTCGGTCGGTGCGGGAAGTGCCACGACCCGGAACACCCTCGGGCTCACCTTGGCGGTGATCGCCTTGATCGTTCCGCCCTTGCCAGCCGAGTCGCGACCCTCGAACACGACGCAGACCTTCGCGCCGGTCGCCTTCACCCACTCCTGGAGTGCCACGAGTTCGGCGTGGAGCCGTTTGAGTTCGCGCTCGTACGCCTTGCGTGACAGCTTGTCGGGTCCTGATCGAGTTTTCTTTCCCACGGCCCCACTCTGAACCTCCGCCCGACGGGCGGCATCACCCGCGCGCGGGTGGAACCGACGTCACGCCACCGGCTCGGCGACCGCACGCGAATCGACGCCTCGCCGATCGAAGATCTTGTCGACCGCGATGTAGGCGACCACCACGGAGATCACCACGAGAGTCGCGGATGCCGCTCCGGCGCCGGACACGAGCCCGGTCGCAATGACGACCGACGACAGCGGGAGCCGCATCACCGACACGACCGCCGCGGACAGCACGATCGCCACCGCCGCTCCCTGTGGGAGACCCGGCAGCCGGTCGGCCAGCAGCCCGCCGACGGTCCCGAGGAAGATCGCGGGGAAGACGCCGCCACCCCGGAACGCGCCCATCGACAGGCTCCACGCCACTCCCTTGAGCACGAGCAGCCATCCCAACGTGGCAGCAGGAATCGTGGCGGCCCCGTCGACGACGGGAACCAACGCCTTCGAGCCCGAGAAGAGCACGGCATACGAGGTCTCCCCGGTTCGCGTGAAGAGGACGGCCAGGGCGGCCACGGCGATGCCGACGACGGGAAGGAGCAGCAGCGGCCGGGGCGACACGAATCGCAACACCAACCGCCCACCGGTGACGACGAGAAATGCTGCCGCCGCGGCAAGGATCGCCAGTGGGATCGTCCAGGCGATCTGAACCACGGTCAGGTCACCCATGGCGGTCAGCTGCAGCGGGTACAGAGCGTAGGCGTCGACGCTGAGGCCGGTGATGTAGCCCAGTCCCAGGTAGACGACCGATCCCACGCCGGCGCCGATCAGGCACGGAAGCAGCACCACGGGCACCAGTGGCCCCGCGAGCCCGATCGCCTCCAGGATCACGATGGCGCTGACCAACGGGGAACGGAAGACCATCGCGAACGCCGCGCAGCTTCCGGCGGCCGACATGACCATGAGCGCCTGGTGCGGGGCGTCCCGCTGGACCGCGTGCAGCACGAGCAGACCGAGTCCAGCCCCGATGGCGATGACGGGAGCAGACGGACCCAGGACGAGTCCGAGCCCGAGCGTCGCCAATCCGGCGAGGATGACTCCCGGGAGGTCGACGTAGCGGGTCGGAGGCCCGGAACCCATCCCTTCGGCCGGCACCGAACCGCCTCGTCCCGGGAGACGGGTGATCGCGAGCGCCGTCACGAGGCCCGCAACGGCCAAGACCGGGATGGGCCACCACCGCGGAGGACCGTCGAACCCGATGACGTCCGGCAGGTCCTCGAACACGCGCTGTTGGATCCACGGCGTGAGTGTGAGGAAGCACCACGCAACCAGCGATGCAGCCAATCCGACCACCGCGGAGAGCAGCAGGAAGCGGATGTACTCCCTGCTGCGGATCACCGCCTGAGGATCGACGGGCGAGACAGCGGGGTCGGGCATCTCGCGAGACTGCATGATCTAGGTTGCCGGCGCCTCGTTCGGGACGGTCGCGGCGATCGGTCCACTCTTGCGACGCGACTTCCACACCGCATCGAGGACGATGCTCATCACGATGATGACGACCAACGCCACGGCCGTACCCGGCTCGTCGACCAGAGTCGTCACCGCGAAGGTGATCAACACCGCGGCTGTCGTTCCGATCGCGAGCAGGAGCATGCCCATGTTCGCTCCCGTCTCGCCCCGGACGCGCAGGTGCCCGATCGACACCATCGCGAACACGAGCAGGGCGATCGCACTACCGATCGAGGCGATCGCACTGAGGTCGAAGCCGACGGCGAGCACACTCGATGCGATCGCCGTGAGCACCAATCCCATCGGGGCGTGGTCGGCGACGCGCGACCCGAGCCAGGGCGGAAACTGACCGAGCAACGCCATCTCGTCGCAGAGCCCCGCCGCGGGATACAGGCCCGCATTGGTCGCCCCCGCCGTGGCGAACAGCGCGGTCACACTCATGAGCCAGTACCCCGCCTGGCCGAGCGTCGGCTCAGCCGCGACCGCGATCGCGGTGCCACCCGAGTCGATGACCTCCTGGACGCTCAGCGTCCCGAACACACCGAGGGCGACCGCGACATACACCGTGAGTGCGAGACCCAGTGCCAGATACATCGCTTTGGGAAGCTGACGGGACGGATCGCGCAGGTCCTTGGCCGTGAAGGTGATCACGCCGAACCCGAGGAAGGCGAAGAAGGTCAACGCGACGCTGGAGACGATGTCGCGCACGGACGGATAGCCCGAGAAGGCGAGCAGGTCGGGATCGATGTTGACCAGTGTGGTGATCGCGAACAGCGACAGGATGCCGATCACGACGTAGACGACGACGGTCTGGGCATGGGCCACCACCGTGGAACCGAACAGGTTCAGGCCGGTCATCACGACGACGACGAGTACCGCGAAGCACTTGATCGCGAACTCGTTGTCGGTGGAGTCGGTGACGGCCGCGCTGGCGTAGCTCCCGAACGACACGGCGACCATTCCGGTGATGATCGCGTTGGTGGCCAACAACAGCCAGGCGATGATGCCCGTGACATGCCCGTCGCCGTACCCGCGTCGGACGTACTCGAGCATGCCGCCCGCGGTGGGGTACCGCGCCCCGAGGCGTGCGAACGAATAGCCCTGCAGGAGGGCGATCACGCCGGCGAAGAGAAACGAGATCCAGACGGCTGCACCGGCAACCTCACCGGCGGCACCCAGCAACGAGAAGATCCCGGCGCCGACCATTGCACCCACTCCGATGAAGGCCGCCTGGCGGATTCCGATCGCGTGCGCAGATGGCGCGGGCGTGTCAGCGCTCGTCATCGGTTCATCCTCCGCGCGGGGCGGGTGGTCGCTCCCCACCCCCGCCGGGGTGGACCGACAGACCTCAGATCGTGGTTGCCGCGGGCCCGAATCGATCGATCACCACGCCGTGTCGGAGACCACGATCGCTCACGGTCATCGCATCGTGACCGAGTGCGGTCAGGATGGCCCGCACGATGCAGACGCCGCCGAGGATCACCTCCGCTCGCGCCGTCTGGAGACCGGCGACAGTTCGTCGTTCGTCGGCGCTGCGGCTCCTGTACATCTCGATCTGCCGATCGAGTTCAGCGAGATCGACGACCGTCCCGTGAACCACGTCGGGGTCGTACTCGGCGAGGCCGTGGGCCACAGCGGCGAGATTCGTCGCGGTCCCGCCGATGGCGATGATCCCGTCCGGCCGGGTCCGGCCGTCGAGACGAGCCAGTCGTGAAGCGATCGAGACCAACACCTCCTCGAGCGTCGCCGGCGAAACGGCACCCGCCAGTCCGAACTCCTCAGCGACCCGTACTGCGCCGACATCCACGCTGAACTGCTCGTCGATGCGGTCCCCACGACCGAACGTGAACTGGGTGCTTCCGCCTCCCGAATCGAACACGGCTCGGTTTCCGTGCACGGTCGGGAGAGCCGATGTTGCGGCGAGGTACGCGAGGCGAGCCTCCTCCGGACCCGAGATCGCTTCGATGTCGACAGCCACTCGGTCGCGTACGGCGTCGATCACCGAGGAGCGGTTGGGCGCCTGGCGCAATCCGGCGGTGCCGATTCCGACGATGTCGACGGGTCCGAGGTCGCGCGCGTCGGTCACCATCGCCCGAATCGCCTCGACCGTACGCTCCACCGCCGCGGCGTCGAGGACGCCGTCGTCGGACTGGTTCTCGCCGAGACGGGTCACCTCGGCACGGTCCGCCAGTGTCGACGACGTCCCATCCGCGTCGCGTTCCTCCAAGTGGTACTTCACCGAGTTCGTCCCGACGTCGATGACCGCGAGCCGAGACGACCCGAACCCGAGGAGCGCCTTGATGCCTCGCGCCATGCTGATGTTCGGTCGATCGCCGAGGCCGAGTCGGAACAGCGTGTCCATCACCTGGGTTGCGTCCGGCGACTCGATCGTGACGCTCCGTCCCACGTTTCCGTCGATGGTGATGTCGGTCATCTCGACCATGCACCCGTCGACTCGGAAATGCCGTCGTTTCTTGCTGACCGCCACGACCATCAGGTCATCGCGTGACTCACTGAGGTCGACGAGCCCATCCAGGGAGCACGGCCCCGGTCGCGACGGCATCGCCGAACCGAGCCCGGCGAGGATCGTGGCCAGGTCGTCAGCGGAGAGCGGGAACTCGGCGGAGAGCGCCGGCGCCCAGAGTTCGAGCCCTCGATCGTCGACGTCGAGACGCAGCTTCATGTCCAACAGTCCACCGCGGAGCTTGACCGACGCATTGCTCCGGGCAGACACGAAGTAGCGCTCGTGGCTGGTATCGACACGCTCCGATTGTCGTCCGTCCAGCACGCGATCGGCGGCATCGAACCGGCTCCCGACCACCCGCCATTCCCAGCGCGGGACCACTCCGGCCGGGAACTTCACAGCCGGGTTCTCCGAACTGTTCATTGCTCCGTCCTCCTGATGGGTGGTTGTACGATGCGCAGGCCGAGCCGCGGCCACGGGGGAGAACGAAACGACGATGACTGCGACCGCCAACGTTCGGATTGGTTCCCGAGCCGCCTATGCGGGACTCGTGTTCTGCGCACTGTACGCCATCGTCTTCACCGTGTTGAGCCGGATCCCCGACGCGTCCGCAACGCAGGAAGCCGCCAAGGAGTTCTACGAATCGTCCGGCGAACGGCGCCTGGTCCAGATCGCCGGCGTGTACCTGGTTCCGCTCGCCGGTATCTCACTCTTGTGGTTCACCGCCGCCATGCGCCATCGGGTCGCCGGCCTCGCCGCCCGTCAGGACGAACTGCTCTCGACGGTGCAATTGCTGAGTGCCGCCGTCTACGTGGCGATGGTCTTCGCGGCCACCGCGATTCTCACCGCACCGGCGATCGGACTCAGCACCGGCGTGGTGACGCTCGCCAATCTGGGCGCCGATCGCTCGATGCTGGTCGTCGGCGACTCGATCCTCGTGGTGTACGCGCTTCGCGCCGCCGGGGTCTTCATCGGTGCGGGAACCACCCGCGCACTCAAGTCCGGTCTGATTCCGAGATGGGTCGCGATGCTCAGCTACCTCCTCGTCATCGTGCTGCTGGTGACGGTCGCGAGAATTCGTGCGATCTCGATGTTGGTCCCCGTGTGGGTCGCCGTGATGAGCATCTTCGTCTTGGTGAAACGTCCGGCCGAACAACCCAGTGAATCGGCCTGACGTGTCGGCCGGGGTCAGACCCCGGTCGATACACCGGCGAACGACTCGTCGACCTTGCGCAGCTGCAGCATCTTGTCGATCCAGACGATCGCCGGAGCGAGGGCCGACAACCCGATGCAGATCGCCCATTGGGAACCGCTCAGCGAGGTGCTGAGCAGCAGGCGCTGCAGCATGCCGAGTTCGACCGCTGCCCAGGTGAGCGCCCAGCCGAGCAGGATCCACCCCATGTAGGGGAAGATCGGCGACGCCCACACCGGCTCACGTTCGCGACGCATGACGACACCCATGTTGACCGAACTCAACGCCACGACGGCGAAGGCCATGGTCATCGAGACGCTGGCGAACTCGGTGCTCGGCTCGTCAGGACCCCATGACAGCAACGACAGCGCGCTCACGGCGACCACGAAGCCGCTCACGAACCACCGGATGATCTGGTCACGGTTGACGATCCGCGTCCCCGGCGTACGCGGCGGTCGCTGCATCACGCCCGGGTCGGGCACATCGACGACGAAGCCGACCACCACCGCCACGACGACGAACAGCTTGCAGAACAGCAGCATCATCGGGAACATCGCGACGCCGCCGTTGATGTCGAGGATCGTCGCGAGCAGCATCAGCTGGAGCACGGACGACAGGATCGTGAGCTGGAGCTTCACGTACGAGGTGATCCGGCGGTAGATGTCACGTCCGAGATCGACCGCGTGGACGAGCGTCGCGAAGTTGTCGTCGGTCAAGACCATCTTGGCGGCCTGCTTGGACACCTCGGAGCCGCTGCCCATCGCGACGCCGACGTCGGCCTGCTTCAGTGCGGCGGCATCGTTGACGGCATCCCCGGTCATCGCGACGACCTCTCCCGACTCCTGCATGAGGCGCGCGAGGCGGACCTTGTCCTCGGGAGCGACCCGACCGAACACGTGGAGCTCGGGAAGGTTCTCGACCACGTCGGCGTCGCTCATCGCGCGGAGTTCGGCTCCCGTGGCCACGCCGGCGCCCAGTCCGAGTTCGTCCGCAATGGCGCGTGCGGTGATCGTGTGGTCGCCCGTGATCATGCGCACGTCGATCCCCGCCGAGAGTGCGATGGCCACGGCATCCTTCGCCTCGGTCCGCAGCGGGTCGATGATCCCGACGAGCGCGATGAAACGCAGATCGTGAACCGCCCCCATCGGATCGTCGAGGCCAGCGGTCGCCGCCGCCGGGTCGAGCTCGCGCACGGCGAAGGCCAGCACGCGCAGACCACGCTCCGACAGCTGCCGGTTGGCGGCGAGAATGTCCTCACGCACCTGATCGACCGGCACCTCGTCACCGTGCCAGAGGGCGTGGCTGCACCGCCCGAGCACCACGTCCGGAGCTCCCTTCACCGTCATGAAGTGCGGTTCGGTCAGCACCCCTCCGACCATCCAGTCCGGGCGTTCGTGGATCGTCGCCATGAACTTGTAGTCGGAATCGAACGGCACTTCGGCGCGGCGCGGGAGCTCCCGTCGCGTTTGCTCCGCCTCCACGCCCAACTTCGCGGCGAGAACCACGAGCGCGGCTTCGGTCGGGTCGCCGATCACCGTGCCGTCATCGGCGACGGTCGCGTCGCTGCACAGCGTCAGACCGAGGCCCAAGCGCTTGAACTCGGGGGGTGTGGTCCCGGCGACGCTGAGAACCGCCCCCGACTTCTCGTAGCCGCCGCCCTCGATCTTGAACCATTCGCCGCCGGCGAGCATGCTCGTGGCGGTCATCGCGTTCATGGTGAGCGTGCCGGTCTTGTCGCTGTTGATGACGGTCGTGCCGCCGAGCGTCTCGACGTCGGTCAGGCTCCGGACCACAGCTTTGTGCTCGGCGAGGCGACGCGCTCCCGAGCCGAGGATCGTCTGCACGAAGGTGGGCAACCCAGTGGGAATCGCCGAGATCGCCGTGGTCACGCAGAGCAGCGCGAGCGTCTCGCCATCTTGGTCACGGATGATCCCGAAGAGCGCGATGATCCCGACCGCCGTCGCAGCCATCACGCCGAACACCTTCGTCATCCCGTCCAGCTCCTGCTGGAGCGGCGACCGGGTGCGCGTCGTCGCCGACACCATGTCGGCGATCAGGCCCATCTGCGTCGTCGCACCAGTCGAGGTCACCATGAAGCTCGCCGATCCGCGGGTCACCTGTGTGTTCTGGAACACCATGTTGGTCCGGTCGCCGAGCGGAACCTCCGCACCCGGGATTGCCGCAACGCCCTTCGGGATCGGCGCACTCTCGCCGGTCAGGGCAGCCTCTTGCGTCTCCAGGGTCGCAGACGACAACACCCGACCGTCGGCCGGGACGAGGTCGCCCGCTTCCACCAACACCACATCGCCGGGCACCAGTTCGCTCGAGGGCAGCTGTTGGACCTCACCATCGCGTCGGACCCGAGCATGCGGGACCTGGAGTTGAGCGAGCGCGTCGACGCTCGCGAGTGCCTTCTTCTCCTGGCTGGTGCCCATCAGCACGTTGAACGACACCAACAGCGTCACGATCACACCGGTCGGGATCTGTTCGATCGCGTAGCTCACGACGGCCACGATGATCAACATGATGTTCATCGGATTGGTGAGCTGGGCGCGCGCGATCGTCCACGTGCTCGGCGGCGGCTCCTTGGTGATTTCGTTCGGGCCGTATTTCGCCAGTCGATCGCGGACGTCATCCGCCGACAGCCCGCGGTCCGGATCGACATCGAGTCGAGTGGCCGTGGCGTTCGGATCGAGTGACCACCAATCGGAGTCAGCCGCCGTGTTCAGTTCGGTCGTGGTCATCGTTCCTCTTCTCCCGGACGCAGCTCTCAGGCGAGTGCTCGTGCCTTTGCCTGTGCGAACTCGTCATCGGAGAGCACGCCCTTTTCGTGCAGCTCGGCCAATCGTGCCACCTCCTCTGCCGCGTTCCGGGGATTCGTCGCGGCGGTCTCCTGAACGTAGGACCGGAACTGCTGCTCACGTTCCTGCGCGTTGCGGATACTCCGCTCCTGCATCGACTTGCCGCGGGCGATCAGGTACACGAACACGCCGAGGAACGGGAGGAAGATCACGAAGATCGTCCACAACGCCTTTCCCCATCCCAACAGGTCATCGCTGCGGAAGATGTCCGAGAAGACCGTGATGACCGTCCAGATCCAGAAGAAGAACAGTGTGAACCAGAGCATCGACCAGAGGACCTGGCCCGTTCCGAATTGGGCGAGCAGAGCAATCATGATTCAGACCTCCCGGTCCCTTGTTGTGGTTGGTTGTGGATGGTTCGGTCGGACCGGATGGTCGGCGACGATGTGCATGTCATGACCCGGAGTCGACGGCCGCGATCTCGGCGGAGAAGAACTCGAGTGCGGTGCGCGTCTTCGTCTGCTGCTCCGCCAGGAGGTCGACACCGTGAGATGCCAAGAAGACCTTGGTCTCCGCGGCAACCTCGAACGCCTCACGCGGTGAACACTTGGTCGACAGCTCCAGCAGCCTCGTTCCGTCCGGGTAGTTCCAGAGCTCGGCGACCATCCGGTGCTCGAAGTCCGCGGGCGTGAACTTGAGCTTCAGGACGTTGATCGGTCCGAGGCGGCGCAGTTCGTCGAGCTCCAGCCCTTCGGGAGCGTGCTCGGCAAAGAACTTCCGCTGGTCCTTCGACAGGAGCTTGCGGATCGACGCCGCGCCATCGAACACGGCCTTGACCGCTGCGTCATCATGCTTGGCCTTCATGCTCGCCGAGCACACGAACCCACCGGGCATGGCGTCGACCTCGACACCGAACAGCTTCGACTTCCGCAATGACGGCGACAACTGCGCGGGGATGACCGGACGCAGCTTGACGACGGTGTCCCCCTCGCGGCCCTGGACTCGTCGGGCGCGCACCACCACACCACAGCGATTGAGCGCGAGATCGGGCGTGTCGAAGAAGACGACCTGGCGGATCTGTGCCTCGATGGGGTCGAGACCCAACGCGGACACCGTGGATCGGCGATTGGCATCGGGAACGCTCAATTTGAGCTCGACGGAGTCGGCGCCCTTGATGAGCGCGAGCAACTCGGCGAGCTGATCCGGGGACAACGCGTCGTTGCCCGGCCGGGTATCGACTGGTGTTTCGGACACGATGGTCTCCTGCTCGTCCACGTGACACACGATCGCAGCGTCCGGGGTGGAGACACCCCACCCGGGTCGGGGTGGGGCCGTGCACCACGTGATCGAACGGCTCTGTGCGGCGGTCCGATAGTGTCTGCGGTCGTGTCACGAGTGTCGGTCCCGCATCGACTTCCGCGCTTCTATCTGCGTCGTCCGTGGATGATCCGACGGCTCTCGACCGCGGCGCCTGTCACCTTGGTCATGGGCCCGGCCGGAATCGGCAAGACGACTGCGGTGGCCGGATGGACCAACGAATCCGACGATCCGATCGCGTGGATCAGGTGTGTGCCCAGCGATCAAGCGTCCGTCGCCTTCTGGCCGTCGATCGACAAGGCGCTGCGTTCGGCGATCGGGGACGAGAGCCACGACTCGAGTGTCGTCCGGTCTCTGGCTCCCGACGACGCCGCTCTCGAACTGGTCGCCCTCCTCGACACGATGCTCGAGCGCGACACCGTGCTGGTGATCGACGACTACCACCTCGCCGAGGATGGGGGCCTCACATCGTCGATGGAGCTTTTTCTCGATCGGCTTCCCCTCCGGCTCCGAGTCGTGATCGTGTCTCGAAACGCGCCGATGTTCCCGCGCGATCGCATGCGCGTCGCGGGAGACCTCTCCGAGATCGACGTCGACGATCTGCGGTTCTCGAGTCTCGATGCGGCTGATCTCCTCCAGATGCTGGCGCCCGACATGGAGCCGGCTGTCGCCACGAAGATCGCTGCGGTGTCGGACGGGTGGGTCGCGGCGCTCCGGCTCGGCGCGCTGGCGTGGACATCGCGCCCTCACGAATCGTTCGAGATCGAGGCTCCGATCGATCATCTCGAGGATTGGGTGTTCCGCGAGGTGTTGGGAACCGAGTCAGCGTCGCTCGTGAGCTTTCTCGCCGACCTGGCGATCGTCGACCATGCGTCGATCGGCCTCGCCCAGGCGATCACGGAGCGCCCGGACACGAGTGACCTGCTCGAGTTGGCACAGAACCGAGGGGTGTTCGTCTCGCGTGTCGGCGTCCAGGGGCACTACGCGATCCATCCTGCCGTGCGGAACGCACTGCTCACCCGGCGAGAGCAGCGCGATCCGGTCCGTCTGAAAGCGTGTCGCAGACGAGCGGCCGCATGGCTCGAAGGAAACGACGACACGATCGAGGCTCTGGAGCAGTACCTGCTCGCCGACGAGCAGGACGACGCGCTGCGGCTGCTGTCCGACCGCCACGTCCAACTCTATGACGGCGGTGCCGCAGAGGCGGTTCGTGGCCTCCTCGCGAAAGTCGGACCAGCGGCGGCAGCGCGGAACGTCGGGAGCCTGCTCGACGTGGCCTGGTGTCAACTGCTGGCCGACGTACCCTCGTTCTGCGAGAACGTCGAGCAGGCCACCTGGTGGTCTGAGCACGACGGCTCCACGGATCCCCTCGAGACCAGGCGTCTTCACGCGCTTCAGGCGATCGTGTGGCTGTCGCGTGGCCACTCGGAACGGGCGGAGAGCGCGGCCCGATCGGCCCTCGAGGGGGACGCTCCGTGGTACGACGACCCGATCATCCGAACCACCTGGAACGACGTCGCACGGACGATCGCCGTCTCGGAACGTTGGGACGATGCATCGGATCATGTGCGCGAGGTCACGGTCGTGCTTCGGAGGGATCCGACCCGCACCCTGGTGCTCGAGGCGACCCGTGCACTGGGGCGGGCGCTCGCCGGCTGTCCGGTCGACGCCCTGCGAGCCGCGAGCGGGGCACGAACCTCGTCGACTCTCGCCAACCTGACGATGTCGGTGGGCGAACTCGCCCTCGCCGAGGTGATCGCACGCCGAGAACTGGGCGACGCCGACGATGCTGTCCCTGAACTCGAACGACTCATCGATGCCGATGTCGGACCGCTCGCGTACGTACGCGGGTTTGCGGCCGCCGAATTGACGCACCTGCATCTCGACCGCGGTTCGCTCGCCGAGGCGAACCACACGTTCGACCGACTCGAACGCATCGTCAGCGATGAAATGCCCGGGCCTGACGGGCAGACGCTGCTCGGCCGGGTCGGAACCGTCGTGTCGTCCGAGGTCGGAGACCGAGAACAGGCGCAGCTCTGGGCGGACATCGTCGACGACTCCTTCTGGGGTCCGGTCAGTCGAGCACGCCTCCTGCCGACGACAACCGCCGAACTCGCACAGCAGCTGCTCGCGGAGGCCGTGGCACGTACCCCGCGGCATGCCGTGATCTTGGCCATGCTCAGGGCGCGGTACGCGACCGATCGGGACACGACCACCACGTTGGTGGAGTCGGCGGTCGAGATCGCGTACGAGAACAACCTGCTCCAGACCCTCGCCTCGGCTGGTCAGCACGAAGTGATCGAGCGGGTCGCGTGGCGTCTGCCCGAGGAGTGGATGGACCGCCTGCGGCGTGCGACTGCCGTGGTGCAGCCCGGAGTCGACACGAGTGCGTCGCTCGTCGAACCACTGACGGTTCGAGAGCGCGATGTGCTCCGGTTCCTCCCCAGTCGTCTAACGCTCAAGGAGATCGCGTCCGAGCTGTACGTCTCGGTGAACACGCTCAAGTTCCACCTCAAGGTGATCTACCGGAAGCTCGGCGTCAACTCTCGCGCGGAGGCGGCCGAGATCGCTCGGTCATGGAGCCGGGTCGATCACTGATCGCCCATCAGGGTCGACGACCTTCCGCCTCTGGCGCTCGAACTCGGTGCTCGAGAGCAATCCCCTCTCGAGCAGTGCCGTCAGCTCCTCGAGTTGCTCGGCCACGTCGATCACCGGACGATGCGGCTGCGGAAGATCGACCAGCCACGGGCTGCGATCGAGGAGCTCCTGCGGTGAGCGCTCACGCGGTCGACGGGAGGTCACAGCGTTTCCCGCCGAGGCGACCGAAGCTGCGGCAGCACTTCGATGAGGCGAGCGGCGGGAATACGCTCACCACCCGCGACGTAGCCACCGACCGCTCGAACGGCCGAGGCGAGCGGCTGGGCCCACTCGTCCTCGACGACCACGACGACGGCGAGCGACCTGGCGGGAAGCGCCACGGCGATGAGTTCGAGGTCATGTGAGCTCAACACACCGCGTCGCGCTTCGAGCAGCGCCGGTCGGCACTCTGATCTCGGCATCTCCAAGGTGACGACCTCTCCAGATCGGTCGTGCCCGACGATCGCCCCGTCCAGGAGAACCACCTGTCTTCGCGATGCCAGGGTCTCGACGGCATCGAGGACGTCCTCGATCGACCTCTCGTCGGGCACGACCACGACGAGGTATTCGACGAGCTGCGGGTCGACGGATCGACCAGTTTCGCGGCGTACGCTCACCGGCGCTGCTCCTTCGGGATGAGATCCGATTCCGGCACGACGTCGGATTGGCTTGCCCAATCCTGGACCACGTCGGCGGGGTCGAGGACCACCCTCGGCGGGGTGGTTGCGTGCCGAACGGTCAGCGCCGGATCGACGTCCGCCGATTCGTCAGAAGTGCCCGCGTCTGCTCGTGAGTCGGCCTGGCGAAGACTTCCGCCGTCGGCCCGATCTCGACCAGGTTGCCGTCGGCGAGGACCGCCGTCCGATCACTGAACGCTTGCACGGCACCGAGATCATGGCCGACGACCACGATCGTCAGATCGAGAACACCGCGCAACCGATCGAGCAGCTCGACGATCGCCGCGCGGACGACGCTGTCCAGCGACGCGGTGATCTCATCGCACAGAAGGAGCTCCGGCCCAGCGACGATCGCCCGTGCGATCGCCGCACGCTGGAGTTCGCCACCGGAGAGCTCGTCGGGATAGCACTCGGCAACGGACGCAGCGAGGGACACCAGTTCGAGCGCCTCGTCGACCGCACGACGCGTCTCGCGACGACTCGACCTCTGAGCACGCAGCGGTCGCGCGACGGAATCTCCGACCGCGCGGCGTGGATTGAACGACTCGTACGGGTGCTGCGGAATCAGCTGAATCGCGCGCCGCTGCGCAGGAGTTCGTCGTCGGACGCGCGGTTCGAGCACCACACCTCCGAAGGTGATCGTCCCGCTGTGCGCGGCGTGAGAGCCGGCGATCGTCCGCAGCAGGGTCGTCTTCCCCGCACCCGACTCACCGACGATCGCGAGCCATTCGCCGCGAGCAACCTCGATCGAGACCGAGCGCACGACCTCGGCCCCGATCTGAGTCGCGGAGACGTCGTCGAGCGAGACGGCCACACCGCCGGGCTCCCGCCGCAACGTTGATGTCTCCGCACGCTTCCGGAGACGGTGCGGCACCGCAAACGAGTCGATGCACCGCGACCGTCGATCCGGACCGACGACGATCAACTCCGGTGTCACTCCGCGACAGTCGTCCCGCACCAGGTCGCACCGGTCCGCGAACCGACAACCCGGCACGCGTTCGGGTGGGGCAGGAGCGCGACCCGGGAGTCCGACCGCTCGACGTCCCCCCTCGACCGGGATCGCCGCGACGAGTTGGCGGGTGTACGGATGCGCCGGGTCGGACAGCACGTCGGCCGTCGGTCCCTCCTCGACCACGTGACCGGCGTACAGCACCGCCACCCGATCTGCGATGTCAGCGACCAGCCCGAGATCGTGAGAGATGCAGAGCACGGCAAGGCCCCGCTCACTCGTCAAGCGCCGAACCGTGTCGAAGACGCGGGCACCGGTGACGGCGTCCAGACCGCTCGTGGGTTCATCGAGCACGACGACATCCGGTTGGCACACGAGCGCGATCGCCATGACGAGTCGCTGCATCTGACCGCCCGAGAGCTGGTGTGGATATCGCCGAAGGAAGTCCGACGAGTCGGGAAGGGATACGGCGCGCAACGTCTGACCGATCGGATCGGTCTCGGCGTCGCTGGATCGGCCGATACGCGCCTCGAGTACGGCTGAGAGTTGCGTACCGATCCGTCGTGCCGGGTTCAGTGCCGACGCGGGGTGCTGGGACACATAGCTGATCCGTCGACGCCGCGGGTCGGACGAGGATCGCGAGTCCTTCGGCTCCAGTGGCTCGCCCCTCAGCCGGACTTCGCCGGAGCGCACCACCATGGCGTTGCCGAGGTATCCGAGAGCTGCCAATCCGAGTGTCGTCTTCCCGGCGGCGGACTCACCGACCACACCGACCACCTCGCCCGTCTCGACCGACAGGGTGACGTCGTCGATGATGTCGTGACGGCTCCCGGCACGGGCGACGCTCAGTCCGTCGATTGCCAGGACGGTCATCGCTCACCCATGCTGGCCGCTCCAGCGGTGGTTCGGGCGATGCCGTCGGTGATCAACCCGGCCCCCAAGGTGAGCGCGACGATGGCGGCTGTCGGTACCAGCACTCCCCACGGTTGCACGGCGAATGCAGCGCGGTTCTCCTGCACCATCGCTGCCCAATTGGCTTCGTTCGTGCCGGTGGTGAAGCCCAGGAACGCAAGCGACGCGACGATCGCAACTGCGTAGGTCAGCCGGATTCCCGCCTCGACGAGCAGCGCGCCGGAGATGTTCGGCAGCACGTCCCTGGTCATCACGTACCATCGCGTTTCGCCGATGCGGTCCGACACCTCGACGAAGTCCCGCTCGACCACCACGGTTGCGGCACCGTACGAAACACGCGCGACTCGAGGAGCGGTGACGAGCGCCACCGCCGCCGTGATCAACCACGGCTCGGGACCCAGCGTCGTCATCGCCACCAGCGCCAGCAGGATCGGCGGGACGGCGAGCGTGACGTCGACGCCGCGCATGATCCACTGGTCGACCAAGCCGCCGTGGGCCGCAGCAAGCGCACCGGTGGCGGCGCCGACGAGGACCCCGATCGCGGTCGCAACCGATGCGATGACGAGAATCGACCGCCCGCCGAGGAGAAACCTCGACCACACGTCCTGTCCCAGATGATCCGTGCCGAGTATCGCTCCGGCAACTCGCGCCGTGTTCGGTCGTCCCACGTACTCCGTCGCTCCGAGCGGCGCGAGCAGCGGACCGAGGGCTGCGATGAGCACGACTCCCGTGACCAGAACCAGCCCGATCTTTACGCGTCTCAGGCGCAGAGCCCGTCGGAGCGGACCCTGGCGGCGACGCCGCCGTGCGCGGGTGTTCCCAGCAACGTTCATGTCAGGCGTGTGCGGAGACGTGGAGTGAGGAGCACGGTTCCGACGTCGGCGGCGACGTTGCACGCGACAAAGAGCGACGAGATGAACATGGCGATGAACTGAACGACCGGGACATCGTGCGTCGTGATCGCTTCGACGAGGCCGGTTCCGATGCCCGGGTAGTTGAACACCGCTTCGACGACAACCGCACCGCCAGCGATGTAGGTCAGACTCAGCGCGATGACCTGAAGGGTCGGAGGCAGAGCGTTCGGCCACGCCTGGTGCCAGACGACCTGGCGTGACGACAACTGGTTCATTCGAGCGGCGGCAACGTAGTCGCTGTCGAGCACCTCCATCATCGACGCCCGCATCGACCGCACCACGTAGGGCACCGCCAGCAAGGCCATCGTGATCGACGGAAGGATCATGCCGTCCAAGTCATTCCATGGGCGAACGTCGCCGCGTACCGAACTCGTCGCCGGAAGGAACTCGAACACGCCGATCGAGAAGGCCATGAGCAGGAGAATCGCGATCAGGAACTCGGGAAGCGCAACGAGCACGAGGGTCGCGACATTGGTGACCGAGTCGAACAGCCGATCCCGTCGCACCGCGGCGCGGACACCGATCAGGATCGACAACGGCACCGCCAGAATCGCGGCGACAGCCATCAACACCATCGAGTTCCCGACGCGCGACAACATGTCATCGCGAATCGGCCGTCCGTCGATGTAGGAATTCCCGGGCTCGCCGGAGATCAACCCGCGCAACCATTCGCCGTACTGGCTCACCAGCGACCGATCGAGACCCAACTCCGAACGCTTCGCCGAGAGCACCTCGGGCTGCCGGGCACGCGGGCCCAGGATCGCGGCGGCCGGATCGCCGAGCACCCGCGTCAGCACGAAGACCAACAGCGACACCACGAAGATCGTGAGGACGCCGACGGCGCATCGCCGGACGACGAACTTCGCGACACCCACGCGCACAATCCTTCGCGCGGCGACGGCTACGCGTCCAGCCAGATGTTCTTGAAGCCGTGGCCGTAGTGATCGAGGTTCAACACGGTGGGCCGGGCGACGAGGCCGCGGACCCCGACCCGGTGGGCGTCGACCAGGTTGCTGAAGGCGGCGATGATGTTGCCACCATCACGGTACTCCTCTTCCTGCATCGCTCGAACGATCTCACATCGAGCGTCGGCATCGTTCGTCCCGATCGCCTCCAGGTACCGCGACGCGAAATCGCTTCCGGCCGGCGGCCAATGGGTTTCCGGATGGACGGCGTCATGCAAGCTGCTCAACGGCACCTGCGGCAGGTACGACCTCGTTCCCCAGAAGCCGGACGCGAACGTCCGCGTGCAGTACTCCTCCCCCCAGTACTCGGCGCTGGGCAGAACTCTCACGTTCACCGTGACGCCCGCGTCCCGGGCATGATCCGCGAACACGGAGGCAATGGCGACGAGCGCCTCGATGTCGTTCGGCGCGTAGAGGTCGATCTCGAGCTCCGACTGGCCGGCGTCGGCGAGCAGCTCGCGTGCCTGCTCGATGTCGCGTTCGCGTTGAGGAAGCTCGTTCGGAAAGCATGGATCGAGTGGCGCGTACATGTCGTTGGCGACCCGTCCGTGACCGGCCAGTGCTCGCTCGACCAGCTCGTCGCGATCGACCATCAGTCGAAACGCTCGCCGAACACGCTCGTCGTCGAACGGAGGCTGGTCGACCGCCATCGTCAGTGGAAGCCAGCTTCCACCCTCCGATTCGAGGAGCGTCAGGTCGCGGTCGCCGGCAACCGTGTCGGCCAATCCGTACGGGACGTCGACCATGCAGTCCACCTGGCCCGTCCGGAGGGCGTTCATGAGGGCGGTCGAATCAGCGAAGTCGATGATGCGGACTTCGTCGAGGTACGGGCCGTCGGATTGCCAGTACCGGGGATTCCTCACGTGCACGCTCTCGGAGCCCGGATCGAACGACTCGAGTTGGAACGGTCCGGTTCCGACCTGGTTCGGATCATCGCGGGAATACCCCTCCGGCACCATTCCGAACGCGTACAACGCCAGCATGTCGAGAAAGGTCACCGCCCGCTGCTCGAGACGGATGTCGACGGTTCGAGCGTCGACCTTCGTGATCCCGGACGGAGCCAGGAGAGCCTGCAACGCCGGGTTGATCCCCAGACTCGGGTCGATCGCACGTCGGAAGGAGTACACGACGTCGTCGGCGTCGAGCGTCTTGCCGTTGTGGAATTCGATGCCCTCACGGATCCGGATCGTGTAGCGGTCTGGTGATTCCGACTCGATCTCCTCCGCCAGCCCGTGGTCGAGCGACACATTGAAGTTCTCGTCATACGTCGCGAGCGACTCCCACCCGGCGACGAGGCGCGCCGTGTCGGGTTTCGCGGTGATGAACTGACCGTCCACGATGTCGTTGGCGCCACCGAGCATGCCGACGCGCAATGTGCCACCGTGTCGTGGACCCTGGAGCGCGACCGACGCTGTCGAGGTGCCCGGGCCGCCGCTCCCGGACGATCCGGTGCCGCAGCCCGCAGCGATCGCGAGCGCGCCACCGGCGAGGAGGAACTCGCGTCTGGTCGAACGGGACGTCATGTGCAGGTGAGGATCTCCAGTCGCTCGGTGGAGCGGAGCGCGTCCTCGCAGGGGCACCATAGCCGCCGATCTCCGCCGCCTCGCGGTGCCGTGTCGGTCAGGTACGAGCCCGACCGTCCTCGGAACGGAGCAGCTGGTGGGCAAGCGTGATCTCGACCACGACGACCGGGACGAGCACGAGGATCGCCGCAGCGGCGTGCATCGCCCACAGGGCGAGAAAGGAAAGCTCGAGATGGACTCCGAGCGCGTGGAGGATCTGGTGCTCGACGGCAACCGGAAGCGTCACGACGAGCAGGGTCAGACCGAACCGTCGACCGGTCAGCTGGAGCGAACGGCGCAGCGCGAGTCGCGCAGGAACGCGCTCGATCATCACGAGCGAACCGGCGAGGCACGTGAGGGTGAACGCAACGAGTCCGGGGACGAACCCGAGGAGCGACGCCGTTCCGATGACGAGCGCCTGCGCGAGGTCGACCCCGACCAGGCGCCCATACGGCAGGGTGCGGACCGCGCGGCGCAGACCGACGTCCTCCTCACCGAACTCGCGGCCGACCAGGGTGTCGAGCAGGCCGGCACACAACGCCGAGCCGAACATGAGCAGGCTGATCCAGAGATAGGTGCCGACGTAGAGCAGCGGCTCGCCACGCTCGATCCCACCGTGCACGATCCCGACGGCGAATGCCTCGATCGCCGCGAGCGGCCCGAACAGAACCAGACCGACGACCGCCAGGATCCCCGCGCGGCGCCGACAGATTCCCAGCGCAGTTCGAATCACCTCCCTGGCGCGTGGCCTGGACGAGCTCACGTCGCCACGCGACCAGCGCGGACTCGCAACGACAGCCATTGCATCGATCGCACCACACTCCAAGATGTCACACATCCCACACGAGCGTGGACGACCGGGGAGAGCGAGATCGTCGGACAACGCCTGCGACCATTCACCCGCGTCGACCACCCGGCGGCACGCGGGCGACCCACCCCTCGCCGGGTGGAGCGTCGCCACCCGCGCTGGATCCATCATGGGCCCGGGCAGAGAGGCCGGCCCATCGCGCCGAACCGGTCGGATCGATCGAAGAGGAGAACGACGTATGCCAGGATTGTTCAGGGGCGTGGCCCGAACGGCCGTGATCGCCGTTCATGGCAAACACACGAGTCGAACAGGGTGCCGTGATCATGCGTTCCACCGGTCGTTCGCAACGGATTCAGCAGCAAGCCAACCGATGGACACGGAGCAGACATGACCGCCGACGATGATGCCGCTGTGACGGACACCCAAGACCCACCAACGCCCGACGAGCCATCGAACAAGGCGATCAAGTTCCCCACCGCGCTCACGGTCCTGGGCATCGTTCTCCTGGCGGTCTGGGTCGCCTCGTTCCTCATCCCCTCGGGTTT
>NZ_BAOL01000071.1 GCF_000350145.1 Ilumatobacter nonamiensis YM16-303
TGCGGTGCCCAAGGACGGGCCGTCCGCGGGAATCACGATGACGACGGCGCTGGTGTCGTTGCTCACCGACCGACCGGTGAAGTCGAACGTCGCGATGACCGGTGAGATCAACCTGCAGGGCCAGGTGATGCCGATCGGTGGCGTGAAGCAGAAGGTGCTCGCTGCACACCGACTGGGGATCACCGACGTGGTGATCCCGAAGCGCAATGGCCCGGACCTCGAGGACGTCCCCGAGAACGTGCGCGACGAGATGAACTTCCACCTCGCCGCCACCTACGCCGATGTGGAGGCCGTCGCCTTCTGATCCGACGGGAATTGCGCGTCCGGAGGCTGTTCGGAGGATTCCCATAGGCTTTCCGGATGGCCGAAACTGGAGCACACCTTTCGGGCGTCTGGGCGAAGGCGACCGATCTGCAGATCGAGCGCGGGATGGGCATCCGCGTCATCGACGTCAACGGTCACGAGTACCTCGACTTCACGGGTGGACTCGGAGCCGCATCCACCGGCCACGCCCACCCGAAGGTCACGCAGGCGATCGCCGAGCAGGCGGGCCGGATGATCCACGCGCAGATCAACGTGTACCGCCACGACAAGCTGCAGCCGCTCGTCAACAAGCTCGGCGAGATCACCCCGGACGGAATCGACACGTTCTACTTCGGCAGCACGCCTGACGAGATCGTCGAGTCGGCGGTCAAGCTCGCCAAGCACGCCACCGATCGGCGCAACGTGATCACGTTCGACGGAGCCTTCCACGGTCGCACGCACTACACGCTGGCGATGTCGAGCAGCCGCGCGATCGACCGTGCCGGCTACGGCCCGCTGCCCGGTGGCGTGTTCATCGCGCCGTACCCGGACCCGCACGCGTCCGACCAGGAGGCCGAGGTGAGCCGTGCGCTCCGGGGTCTCGATCGGATCATGTCGACGCAGGTGTCACCCGAGAAGATCGCGGCGTGTGTGATCGAACCGGTCATCGGTGAACGTGGATACATCCCCACGCCGCAGGGTTTCCTCGAGGGAATCGAGCGGCGGTGCCGGGACCACGGAATCCTGCTCGTCACCGACGAGACGCAGAGTGGCTTCGGACGCACCGGCAGGATGTTCGCGACCGAGGCGCTCGGCGTGAGCCCCGACATCATCTGCATGGCGAAGGGGATGGCCTCCGGCTTCCCGTTCGCTGCGCTGGGCACCCGGCGAGAGCTCGACGAGAAGTGGGTGACGGGGAGTCACAGCGGCTCGTCGAACGGCAACCCGATCGGCTGCGCGGCGGCGCTCGCCACGATCGAGGTACTGCAGGAACCCGGCTTCCTCGACAACGTCAAGTCCCGCGGCAACCAGCTGATGGATGCGCTGCTCAATCTCCAACAGCTCGACCAGGCGCTGCTCCACGTGCGTGGACGCGGGCTGATGGTCGCCACGGAGTTCGACACCGCGGAACGAGCGGCGGCCGTCGTGGCCCACTGTCAGAAGGAGAGCCGGCTGCTGCTGATGCTCGCCGGTACCTACAAGAAGACGATCCGTTGGAGTCCCCCACTGATCGTCAACCAGTCCGAGATCGACGAGGCCGTCTCTGCGTTCGCCTCGGCGATTCGCGCCACGAGCTGACCGTCGTCGGCCGCGTCGGATGCCTCGCCTCGACAACGTCAGGGTCGGAGTCTGGCGGGATCTCCAATCGCTGGTCGGCGCGCTCGAGCGCTCGATCGACGACGAGTTGCGGGCGGAGTGGGACATCACCATCGGTTGGTTCGACGTCCTCACCACACTCCAGCGACTCGGTGGTTTCGCGCGGCCGCTCGACATCGCGGCGGATCTCCGGCTTCCGGCGTCGAGCATCAGTCGTCGGTTGGATCGATTGGAGGAGGAGGGGTGGATCAAGCGTCACCGCCTCGACGAGGACGACAAGCGCGCCGTCGAGGTCGAACTGACGAAGTCCGGTCGAAGGCTGTGGCGCGAGATGAGCGTGAGCTATCGGCGCGCGGTCCAGGCCTCGTTCGCGCGGCACCTCGACGATGACGAGATCGACGACCTGCAGCGGATTATTGGTCTGCTCAACGAGTGAGCGAGCCGCGCGGACACACGCCGTCGAGCGTCGGTAGCGTAGATGCCGTGCCGGAAATGTCGACGATCATCTGGGTGGCGTTCGGCGTCTTCTTCGGATGGGTGCTGTGGAAAAGCGGCATCGCGATGTTGCGGAGCTTCACCCAGCTGCCTCCCGAGCCAGCGCCGTCGGGGGAGTTGCGCAAGGTCAAGCGCAATTATCGCTGTGATGTATGCGGTGTCGAGCTCAGGATGACGACGGCGCCCGACGAGGATCCGCCGCCGCCGAGGCACTGTCTCGAGGACATGACCGAAGTCGCGCCGCTCTACGACTGAGTTGTCCACAGGTTGTGGACGGTGTGGGGATCGAATGACATCAACGTCATTCCCCGTTCATCTCGTTCACCTCGTGGCCATGTGAACGAGTGGGTGCTCAGCGCCGAGTCGGGCGCTGAATCGGTGGGTGCGTCATTCCCACTTCGTGGCGAACCACAGGCCGCCCAGGATGCAGATCAGGCCGAGGCCCGTGAACCAGCGAGATGCGTCACCGATGAGGTAGCCGGCCATGATCACGAGGCCGCCGACGATCAACAACACGACCATGATCACGGGGATCAGGTTCGGTGGGATCAACTGCCGTCGCTGTTGTTTCGGGGTGTAACGCGACGATGCCGCGACCGTGGTCCGCGACGAAGCAGACTCGGGTTCGTCGGACTTCGACGAACCGGATCGGTCACCGGGCTGGGTCCCCTTGGGTGTGACGCGCCCGCCACCCGTCTTTCGCTTCGGAGGTGCCATCGGTCGGACAGCATACGCCATCGGTCGAGCCGTCGGCGCGGGCCGACCGCCGAACCGGAAACCGTGGTGGGTGGTCACGGCCTCCGCGCGGCAGACTGGCGCGATGCGCGTGCTCGTCATCGACAGCTATGACAGCTTCGTCTACAACCTCGTCCAGTACCTCGGAGAGTTGGGCGTCGAGCCGATCGTGGTGCGCAATGACGCGGTGACGGTGGACGAAGCCCTCGCGATCGACCCTGACGGCGTGCTGCTCTCGCCCGGCCCGGGTCGCCCGGAGTCAGCCGGAATCCTCTGCGACGCCGTCGAGGCCTTCGCCGAGCGGGGAGTGCCGGTGCTCGGTGTCTGTCTCGGACATCAGGCGATCGGACAGGTCTACGGCGCCGAGGTCGTCGGGGCTCCCGAGTTGATGCACGGCAAGACGTCACCGATCGAGCACGTCGACGACGGCGTGTTCGCGGGGCTGCCGTCGCCGCTCACGGCCACCCGCTACCACTCGCTCACGCTCGCTCCCGAGTCCATCCCCGACGTGCTCGAGGTGACGGCGCGCAGCGCCGACGGCGTGGTGATGGGAGTGCGTCATCGCGACGTCGATGTCGAAGGTGTCCAGTTCCACCCGGAGAGCATCCTCACCGGCTCCGGCCACGACCTCCTGCGCAACTGGCTCACCCGCCTGTCCTGAGCGCCAGGACCATCGGGTGTCAGACACCGGATGGTTCCG
>NZ_BAOL01000070.1 GCF_000350145.1 Ilumatobacter nonamiensis YM16-303
CAACTGGACGCTCACGATGTGGGGCGGCAAGCTCTGGTTCTCCACGGCGATGCTGTTCGCGATCGGTCTGATCGTGCAGTTCACGCTCGGCGGTCTCTCCGGCGTCACCCACGCCGTCGCCCCGTCCGACACGCAGCAGACCGACACCTACTACATCGTCGCCCACTTCCACTACGTGATCTTCGGTGGCGGTGTGCTCGGCCTGTTCGCCGGCCTCTACTACTGGTGGCCGAAGATCTTCGGCAAGTGCCTCAACGAGGCATGGGGCAAGTGGAACTTCTGGCTGATGATCGTCGGGATGAACATGACCTTCGGGCCGATGCACATCATCGGGCTCCAGGGCCAGCCACGTCGCATGTACGTGTGGACCGAAGCCCGTGCCGGTGAGGGATTCTTCAACCTCGGGATGTGGAACCTCGTCGCCACGATCGGCACGTTCATCCTGGCCATCGGCGTCCTGGTGTTCTTCATCAACGCGCTGGTGATCCACCGGCGTCAACCGGCGGCACCGCTCGACCCGTGGGACGCGCGTTCGCTCGAATGGCTCACGACGAGTCCGCCGAAGGTGCACAACTTCGATCGCACGCCGACCGTGCATGCGCTCGACGAGGTCTTCCACCGCAAGTACGAAGACGTCGGCGAAGGTGACGAGCACGACTACGTGCGGCGCGCCACGCTCGAAGAACTCGTGGCCGAGGAAGAGGCGAAGGGCGATGCCCACGTGCACCTCCCGGCGCCGTCCTATTGGCCGTTGGTGCTCGCGTTCGCGCTGCCGATCATGGCCTACGGCGTGATCTACACGACCTGGTTGATCGTCCTCGGTGCCGCCATCGCCATGGCGGCGATGTTCGGCTGGGCGCTCGAGCCCGCCGACGCCGACGACTCCGACTTCGACCCGCCGGCTGCGGGCGACGAGACGAGCAAGGAACTGGCCAATGTCTGAGACGAAGGACGACATCGTCATCGACACCGTGAAGGAAGCGATCGAGATCGTCGAGGATCACGCTCGTGACCAGGACGCCGCCGACCACGACGACGCGGCGAGGCGGTTCGGGCACGAGTCGGGCGAAGAAGTCGAAGGTCACCCCGGCGGTGGACACCACACGTCGCTCGGGCTCTCGAACACGAAGCTGGCAATGTGGCTGTTCCTCGGTTCGGAATGCCTCCTGTTCGGTGGCTTGATCTCCACCTACATGCTCTACCGCAACCGGCACAGCGCTGATGTCGGCCCGGACCAACTGTGGGACATCCCGTTCACGTCGGCCTCGAGCTTCGTGCTGCTGATGTCATCGCTCACGATGGTGATGGCGGTGTCGGCAGCGAACCGCAAAGACGACCGCAACACGAGCCTGTGGCTCATCGTCACCGCGGTGCTGGGCGGCCTGTTCGTCGCCGGTCAGGTCTACGAATTCACGACCTTCTACCGTGAGGGTCTCGGGTACACCGAGAGCCTGTTCGCGTCGAGCTTCTACACACTCACCGGATTCCACGGCGTGCACGTGTCGGTCGGCATCATCATGCTGCTCGCCACCATGGCGATGATCCGGCGCAACCGAATCTCCGGTGACAAGGCCGAATCGGTCGAGATGGTCGGCCTGTACTGGCACTTCGTCGACGTCATCTGGATCATCATCTTCACGCTCGTCTACCTCATCCCGGCCTGACCAGGAGTGACCATGAACGCTGACGCAACCACCGCTCCCGACGCCGAGGTGCACTCGACCGAGCACGAGGCCGGGCACACCAGCATCGATCACGACACCGGTCTCGAAGTCGGTCACCACGACCACGGCGCCGAACACCTGACGGACAACAAGTACGTCGTGATCGCGATCATCCTCGCGGTCATCACGGCGGCGGAAGTCGCGGCGAGCTACATCGATCTCGGTGCGGTCTTCGTTCCGCTGCTGCTGTTCATGATGGCGATCAAATTCTTCATCGTCGTGAGCTTCTTCATGCACCTGCGGTTCGACAACCGGCTGTTCAGCTGGATGTTCTACGCCGGCCTGTTCCTGGCCGTGTTCGTGTACATCGTGGCGTTGCTGACGTTCCGGGTCTTCGACGGGTGACACCGCGGCCGGAGCGGTCGTAGGCTGAGCACGTGATCGCGCAGGTCTCCTCCGAGGTCCAACCATGGGCCTTCCAGTGGCATCCCGAGGTGTGGATTCTCGTCGGGTTCCTGGTCGCCGCGTACGTCTACATGATCCGGGTGATCGGACCGAAGGCGGTTCCGGCGGGCGTCGCCCCCGTGACCACCAAGAACAAGGTGGCGTTCGGTGCCGCGATGCTGATGCTGTGGGTCGCCTCCGACTGGCCGATGCACGACATCTCCGAGGAGTACCTCTACTCGGCGCACATGTTGCAGCACATGATGCTCAGCTACTTCCTGCCGCCGCTCGCGCTCTTGGCCACGCCGACGTGGTTGATGCGCGTGCTCGTCGGCGACGGACAGCTCTATCGGGTGGTCACGTTCATGGCCAAGCCGGTGATCGCCGGCGTGTTGTTCAACCTCGTGATCATGGTGACGCACATTCCCGGCATGGTCACCGCGTCGGTCGAGTCGGGACCGCTCCACTACTCGCTGCACTTCCTCGTCGTGATGTTGTCGCTCCTGATGTGGATGCCGGTGTGCGGACCGCTCCCCGAACTCCAGATCGGCCCGCTCGGCAAGTGCATCTATCTCTTCCTGATGTCGGTCGTGCCGACGGTGCCCGCCGCGTGGCTCACCTTCGCCGAAGGCGCGGTGTACAAGAGCTACGACATTCCGGTCCGGGTCTTCGGCTGGAGCGTCCAGATCGACCAGCAACTCGCCGGGGCGATCATGAAGACCGCCGGCGGCCTCTTCCTCTGGACGATCGTCGTCTTCATCTTCTTCAAGCGTTTCGCGGTGGGATACGACACCGCGCACGATTATCGCCGCGCTCCGGGCACGGTCATTCCCGACGCCGAGATCGCCGACACCACCGAGGCCCCGATGACCACCGAGGACGTCGAGAAGGCGTTCGCCGCCAGCCGCGCCCACGTCGAGGACTGACTTCCCCCGATCGGCGGTGAACCAACCGCCACCGTGGTGTCTCTTCGCTCACCGGTGACCAGGTCGAGACGAGAGCGGTGAGCCAACCGCCACCGTGGTGTCGGTTCGCTCACCGGGGCAGGGGAACCGGCGCGAGATCGCCGGGACCGCGCCAGTAGCCTCGCATTCCGTGATCGACCAACGCCTGCTGCGGACCGACCTCGACGCTGTCACCGCAGCACTGTCCCGTCGCCACCGGCCGGCGATCATCGACGACGTCCGCCACGCGGCGCGCCTCGATGAACGTCTCCTGGCAATCGCTCGTGAGCGCGACGACATCCGCGCGCGAATCAACTTGCTGTCCAAGGAGGTCGGTTCGTTGCGACGGGATGGTCGTGTCGACGACGCCGAAGCTCTGCAGACCGAGAGCCGGGAACTCGGCGCATCCGAGAAGGCACTCGCCGGCGAACACGAGGAGGTGTCGGCTGCGCTCGATGAGCTGCTGCTCGGCATCCCCAACATGCCTCACCCGGACGCGCCCGACGGTGCGAGCGATGACGACAACCCCGTCGTGATCGGGCCGATCGGTCTGCTCAACGAGTATCCGGAACATCAGCGGGTGCCGCACTGGGAGGCCGCCGACGAACTCGGAATCCTCGACAACGAGCGGGCCGCCAAGATCTCGGGCGCGATGTTCACGATGCAACGCGGTGCCGGGGCGACGCTCGCCCGCGCGTTGTGTCAGTACGGGCTCGACCTCAACGCCGACGCCCACGAAGAGGTGCGGGTGCCGTCGCTCGTGAGCACCGCCACCTTGACCGCGACCGGCCAGCTTCCGAAGTTCGCCGACGATGCCTACGCGATCGAACGCGACGACCTCTGGGCGAGCCCGACCGCCGAGGCGCCCCTCACCTCGGTCTACGCGCAGGAGACGCTCGACGACACCGAACTTCCGATCCGTCTGATGGCGTACAGCGCCTCGTTCCGACGTGAGGCGGGTTCGGCAGGCCGTGACACGCGCGGGATGCTGCGTTCGCACGAGTTCGACAAGGTCGAGATGATGGCGTACACGACGAGCGAGCAAGCACCCGACCTCCTCGACGACATGGTCGCGCGAGCGGAGATGGCGATCGCGGGCCTCGGTCTTCCGTACCGGGTGATCGAGATCTGTACCGGTGACATGGGCCAGAGCCACCACCGCACGTACGACGTCGAGGTCTACGCTCCGGGAGCCGACGCGTGGCTCGAGGTCTCGTCGGTCAGCTGGTTGGGCGCCTACCAGGCGCGGCGTGCCGGGATCCGGGTCAAGCGACACGACGAGGACGGCAAGCCGGTCAAGGGCACCGAGTTCGCCCACACGCTGAACGGGTCGGCATTGGCCGTGCCCCGGGTGTGGGCGGCGATCGTGGAGAACTTCCGTAACGAGGACGGCTCGGTCACCGTTCCCGAGGTCCTCCACCCGTACATGCGCGGGCTGACGGTCATCCGGTCCGAGTGATCCGATGGTCGATTCGCGCGACGCCGACCTGATCCGCGACCGTCGGGAGCAGTACGAGACCGCGGGGCTCGACGTGGATGACGTGTACGGCGATCCGATGCTGCAATGGCAGCGTTGGCACGACGAGGCGTACGACGCCGGCGTCGCCGAACCGAACGCGATGACGCTCGGAACCGTCGGGCTGGACGGTGTGCCGGACGCGCGGATCGTGCTCGCACGTGGTGCCGACGCTCGCGGGTTCTCGTTCTTCACGAACTACAGCGGCGCGAAGAGCCGACAACTCGACGCGACTCCAGCGGCATCGGCGGTGTTCGGCTGGCTCGATCTGCACCGTCAGGTGCGGGTGCGTGGAACCGTGGAACGGTTGTCGGTGGAGGAGTCGGACGAGTACTTCGCGGGTCGACCCCGCGGGAGCCAACTCGGAGCGTGGGCGTCACCGCAGAGCGAGGTGATCGCCGACCGCAGTGAGCTGCAACGGCGCATCGACGTCGTCGAGGAGCAGTTCGGCGATGGCGAGGACGTCCCACGGCCGGGGTTCTGGGGTGGATGGCTGCTGATCCCGTCGGAATGGGAGTTCTGGCAAGGCCGCCCCAGTCGCCTCCACGACCGCCTCCGTTACCGCCCGGACCCCGTCACGAACACCTGGCACATCCACCGCCTCGCCCCCTGAACCCGAGGAACTCCGGGGGTGATCGCCGCGCCCACGCGGCAGGTTTGACCGGTGCACTCCCGGTGAATCGTGGTGAGGACGAACGCGTCAGGCGTTCGCATGACCACGGGGGCAGGAGCATGTACATCCGAGCAACGACATCGAGGGTGGCCGCACTGGCGGCCGCCATGCTGATCGCAGGGGCGGCGTGCTCGTCGGCCGGCGTGGACGACAGCGAGTCGGCGATCGACGACGTGAGCGACGAGGTCGACGACGTGAGCGACGACGTCGACGAGGCCGCGGAGGACATCGACGAGGCCGGCGGCGATCTGGCCGACGTACTCGCCGACAACGGGATGGAGAGCCTCGCGTCCATCGTCGAGGAGATCGACGTCACCGAACTCGTCGGGACCGAGAACTTCACCTTCTTCGCGCCGTCCGACGAGGCGTTCCAGTCGCTCGACGCCGGCGATCTCGCCGATCTGCTCGCCGACCCGACCGAACTCGACGACGTGCTCCGTCGTCACATCGTGGCCGACACCGTGGACGCCGCGGCGCTCTCGGACATGTCGTCGGTCGAGACCGAAGGCGCCACCACGCTCGACGTGACCGTGGAGGGCGACACCGTGATGGTCGGAGACGCCACGGTGACGCGCGCGGACATCGAGGTCGACAACGGCGTGGTCCACGTCGTCGACCGGATCTTCGTCGACGCATGAGCGAGGCGGGCGGGGAGTCGGCTCCGGCGATCTCGTTCCACGACGTCGGGAAGCGCTTCGGCGACGACTGGGTGCTGCGGAACATCGAGCTGCGCGTCGACCCGGGCACGATCGTCGGCCTGATCGGTCCGTCGGGCTGCGGGAAGACGACGAGCGTGAGGTTGGCGACGGGCTTCTACCGTCCGGACGAGGGTGAACTCGAGGTGCTCGGCTCCGCGCCGTCGATGCTGTCCACCGGTGACCGAACCGAACTGGGCTACCTCCCGCAACATCCGGTGCTCTTCGACGACCTCTCGCTCCGAGACAATCTCCACTTCCACTCGTCGCTGAACGGGGTTCCGTTCCGTCGCAAGCGGCGGCTCGACGAACTCCTCGACCTGGTCGAGCTCAGCGACGACGATCACAAACTGGTCAGCGAGTCGTCCGGTGGCATGCAGCGACGGCTCGCGCTCGCCGCGACGCTCGTGCACCGGCCGAAGATTCTGATGCTGGACGAACCGACCGCCGGGATCGACCCGATCCTGCGGCGACGCTTCTGGGAGCACTTCCGAAGCCTCCGCGACGACGGTGTCACCTTGGTCATCTCGACGCAGTTCGTCGGCGAGGCAGCCGATTGCGACGTCGTCGCGATGCTGGCCGCCGGCAGAGTGGCCGCCATCGGCACGCCGGACGAACTGTTCCTGCGTGCCCACGGTGGGCAACCCTTCGACGTGTCGTTCACGGACGACGTGCGGGCGGAGGCGATTCGTGAGCTTCGCGATCACGACGCCGTCGTCAGTGCAGAGCGGATCGGCGACCGAGTCGTGCGGATCACGACCAACGTCGACGCTGAAGAACTCCAGCGAGTGTGCTCGGCGGTGCTGCCGTCGTGCGAGGTCGCGTCCACCGCCGCCGTCCCGCCCGACTGGGACGAGGTGTTCATCGCGTTGGTCGACGCGCCCGATCGTGAGCAGACGATCGATGCGGACGGGTCGGCGGCCGAGTTGGCACACGAGTCAGCGAACGAGACAGGGGAGGGCGAACGATGAGCGATCGCCGTCTCGCGGCACGCCGGCTGCGCCCGGTCGTCCAGTTCGCCGGGCTGTTCCGCAAGGAAGTCCTGGTTGTGCTGCGCCAACCACGACTGCTGCTGATCCTCGTCGTCGGACCGTTCCTCGTGCTCGGTCTGTTCGCGGTCGGCTTCGACGCCGAGAACACGGTGTTGGACACGGCGTTCGTGGGTCCGCAGGACAGCATGTACGAGTCGTCGCTCGAGGAGTTCGCCGACGAGATGGAGCAGTACGTCAACTACGCCGGGTACTCGGGGAACGTCGTCGACGCCGAACACCGTCTCGCAGAGGGTGACATCGACCTCGTGGTCGTGCTGCCCGCGGACCCCGTCAACGACGTCCTCTCGGGCGAACAGGCCACCATCAAGGTGCTGCACAACAAGATCGATCCGATCCAGGTGACGACCGTCGAGGTGTCGGCGCAGGTCGCGGTCCAGGAGCTCAATGCCCAGATCCTCGAACGGGTCGTCGCGGAGGCACAAGGCGTACTGGTCCCCTTCGACGAGGGGATCGACCGGGCGGGCGCCGCGGTCGGCGAACTGTCGACCGCCCTCGAGTCAGGTGACGAGGGCCAGATCCGATCGCTCGTCACCGAGCTGGAGGAATCCTCCGCGTCGGTGGTGAACATCGTCGACGTCTCGGAGCAACTCGCGACCGAACTCGATGGAAGCACGGGTGGGGAATTCGACGACCTGGTCGGATCGGCGACCGACCTGGAGCAACTGGTTGCCGACCTCGCCGCCGATTCGGACATGACCGCGGAGGACCTCGACGCCCTCGAAGCGGCGGTGGCAGAGGTGGCCGAGAAGGGTGATCTCGTCACGACCCTGGACCCGACCGTGATCGTTCGCCCGTTCGCCGGCGAGACGACCAACCTGCAGCGCGAGTCGATCTCGGTGTCCGACTTCTTCGCTCCGGGCGCGGTCGCGCTGCTGGTGCAGCACATGGTCCTCACGTTCGCTGCCTTGAGTCTGGTCACCGATCGTGCTGCGGGCCTGTTCGAGCTGTACCGCGTCGGCCCGATCGGATCGGGCCGCATCGTGCTCGGCAAGGTCGCGGCCTTCGCGTTCATCGGCGCGGGTGCGGCGGCGGCGCTGTTCGCCACGCTCACCCTGGGGTTGGACGTGCCGATGCGGGGAGACGTGGGATGGCTGATCGGTGGGACCGCGCTGCTCCTGGTTGCCTCCATCGGGCTCGGTCTGTGTATCTCGCTCGCCTCACGAACCGACACCCAGGCGGTCCAGTACGCACTGCTGGCGCTCCTCGCCGGGCTGTTCTTCGGCGGATTCTTCCTCGACCTGGATGCCTTCAGCTATCCGGTGAAGGCGCTGTCGTGGACGATGCCGGTCACCTACGGGACGCGGATCTATCGCGACATCCTCCTGCGCGGTGTCAGCCCGGAACCCGTCGACGTGGTCGGGCTCACCGCCACGATGCTCGTGTACCTGTCGATCTCGTGGTACTTCCTCCGCCGTCGGATTCGGGTGGAGTGACGTCATGAACCGTTCAGGACTCCGCTCACGGCGCACGACCGTCGGGAAGCTCATGGTGACCGTGGCGGCGATCGGTCTGGTTGTCTCGCTCGTGGGAACCGTCGTGGCGTGGCAGCTCGTCGGGCAGCTGAACTCGTCGACGCGTCGATCGCTCGACGTGACGATCGAGACGATCGACTCGGTCGCGGCCACGATCGACGTCGCCGACCGGGTTCTCGCCGCGACGACCGACTCGATCGCGTCCGCCGCTTCGTCGTTGACGGCATTGGCGGACTCGTTCGAGACGACGAACGGCGTGCTCGCCGAGATCGACGATCTCACGACCGTCGTCGGGCCGGCTCTCGAGGACGCCGGTTCGGCGCTCGGGGAGCTCGAGGACTTGGGCACCGGAATCGACAACGTGCTCGGTGGCTTGTCGGAGATTCCGTTCGGGCCCGACTACGACCCGGACAAGGGTCTCGGCGAGACGATCGGCGAGATCGCCGCCACGCTCGAGGACCTTCCTGGAGAATTCCAGGAGACCTCGACCGAACTCGGCGAGTTCTCGACCTCGCTCGATGAGCTGGAGGACGAGATCGTCGTGCTCGCCGCCGACGTCGAAGAGGTGAGCTCGGAACTCGCGGGGAGCGATCTGCTCGTCGATCAGTATCGAACGAACATCGGAGATGCGCGCGAAGTCGCCGTCGAGACCCGCGACGGGCTCGACCGTGACGTGACCCTGATGCGCATCGTGTTGCTGATCGGTGGTCTCAATCTCGCCCTCGGCCAGATCGTTCCGTACTGGCTCGGCCGCTCCTTGCTCGACGCGTCGCGAGACGGAACCAAACCGGAAACTGCGATCACCGCGGGTTGAATGCCCCGCGGGAACCCGCAAGGCTGTCCACATGACGGGAGCGCGCGTTCTGGTGGTCGATGACGAACCGACCGTGCGCGAGGTCGTCGTCGGCTATCTCCGCCGGGACGGACACCAGGTGGCCGAAGCGGCCGACGGCACCACGGCGCTCGAACTGCTCGATGCCGAGCCGCCCGATCTCGTCGTGCTCGACATGATGCTGCCCGGGGTCAACGGACTCGACATCCTGCGCCGCGTGCGCTCCACGAGCAACATTCCGGTGATCATGCTCACCGCGCGCGCCGAGGAATCCGATCGTGTCGCCGGACTCGAGTTGGGTGCGGACGATTACGTCGTGAAACCGTTCTCGCCGCGCGAACTCGCCGCACGCGTCAACGGTGTGCTCCGTCGTGCGGGCAATCGCGAGGCCAGCTCCCCGCAGCCGATCGAGTTCGACGGGCTCTCGATCGACCCGCTCGCTCGCGAGGTTCGCCTCGACGGCGAGATCGTCGAGATGACCCCGAAGGAGTTCGACGTGCTCGCGTTCCTCGCGGCATCGCCGCGCCAGGTGTTCTCGCGAGCACAGCTGCTCGAGCAGGTCTGGCAATCGTCGCCCGACTGGCAGGACTCGGCAACGGTCACCGTCCACGTGCGGCGCATCCGGAACAAGATCGAGGCCGACCCCGAGAAGCCGCGTTGGATCACCACGGTGTGGGGCGTCGGTTACCGGTTCGAGGGGTGACGGCAGTGGCTGTGTCGAGGGCTCCGTTGGCGAGTGACCTCGAGCATCGCGCGCACGGCATGAACCGCCTCGGTCGACGGTTCCTCGGTGCCAATCTTGCCGTGCTCGGCGTGGCGATCATGATGATCGCGGTTGCCGCACAGACGATGTTCATCAGCCCGCACGATCAAGAGTTCTTGATGTGGGCGTTGATCCCCGCGGTGTTGACCGCGGCCGTCGTCGCGATGTTGCTGGCCCGACCCGTGGCGCGCGATGCGAAGCGCATCTGTTCGGCGGCGATGATGGTCGCCGACGGTGACTTGTCGGCACGTACCGGTGTCCAGCGCAACGACGAGTTGGGTGAGGCGGCCGAGATGTTCGACGTGATGGTCGATCGGCTCGAAA
>NZ_BAOL01000069.1 GCF_000350145.1 Ilumatobacter nonamiensis YM16-303
GACGGGTGGTCTCACATCTCACCGGAGAGGGGGTCGGTCAGTGCGCCGACGTCTCGTAGTGGCGTTCGAGTTCCTGGATGGTCTCGCCGTCCAAGACGTGGCTGCCGGAGGCCTTGGGGGCCTTCTTCAGCCACTGCTTGTCGAACGGAACGACGACGCGGCCGTCCTCGGTCGTGTACGAACCCTCGATGGGTGCGTAGTGCTGCGCCCGGATCAAGCCGGGGTTCACCACCATCCACGTCGGTTCGTTCGACGCGTCGTCGTAGATGACGTCGGACACTTCACCGAGCGAGTGTCCTTCCGGATCGACGACCTGATGCCCGGTGAAGGTCTCGGACTTCCGGTCGGTGTGCGGGGTCTGGTCTGACATGACTCTGTCCTTTCGATCGGGTTACTTCCGTAACGTGAATGTAACATCAGGGTGCCCGTTTGTGAAGAGGTGAAACCTACGAATCGCGGCGAGGTCGTCACTGAGGGTCGCAGGCGTCGTCGGGGGGAATCGGCCCGGGCGACGTGAAGGCGCAGGTCGTAGGATCGACGCCGTGCTGCACCTGTATGACACCGCGACCCGCTCCGTGCGTGAACTGGCTCTGCGTGAGCCGGGCAAGGTCAGCATCTACCTGTGTGGCCCGACGGTCTACGGACCCGCCCACCTCGGCCACGGTCGAGCGACGCTGAGCTATGACATCCTGCGCCGCTACCTCGAGTGGATCGGGCTCGAAGTTCGCCTGGCGTCGAACATCACCGACATCGACGATCACATCATCAACCGCGCCCAACGCGAAGACCGCCCCTGGCAGGACATCACCACCAAGTGCGAGGCGATGTGGTTCCAGGCGATGGACGGCATCGGGGTCCAGCGGCCGACCGACATTCCGCATGCGACCGAGTACGTCGAGGAGATGGTCGAGATGATCGGCCAACTGGTCGACCAGGACTCCGCGTACCTCACCGACGACGGGGTGTACATGGACGTCGAGTCGGTCGATGACTACGGCCTGCTGGCGTTCCAGACGCTGGACGACATGCGCGCCGGAGGCGGCGATCGCGAGGTGTTCGGCGCAGAGCAGAAGCGACATCCGGCCGACTTCGTGTTGTGGAAGTTCTCGAAGCCCGATGAACCGGCGTGGCCGTCACCATGGGGCGACGGCCGACCGGGCTGGCACAGCGAGTGCGTCGTGATGAGTCTCGACCTGCTGGGGGAGGGTTTCGACCTCCACTGCGGTGGTCAGGACCTGCGATTCCCGCACCACGAGAACGAGCGTGCTCAAGCCGTCGCGCTCGGCAAGACGTTCGCGAACCACTGGATGCACAACGGATTCGTGGTCGACGCCGAGGGCGAGAAGATGTCCAAGTCGATCGGCAACGTGTCGAACCTGCTCGACCTGATCGAGCACTACGACCCGCGGGCCTACCGCATCGTGCTGCTCCAATCGCATTATCGCAGTCCGGTCCGACTGGGTCAGGCGGCAATCGACCAGGCCGTTGCCTCGCTTGCCGGCCTGGACGCGTTCGCGGCCCGCGCGGCGAACGTGCCCGCCGCCGAGTCCGATCCCGGCGTGCGCGAGCAGTTCCGGGCGGCGATGGAGAACGATCTCGACACACCGAAGGCGATGTCGATCGTGTTCGACACCGTGCGTGCGGCGAACACGGCGATCGACGCCGGCAGCGATGAGGCCGGACCACTCGTCGCGGCCGTGCTCGAGATCTGCGGCGCGGTCGGTCTCGACTTGTCGACGGGCGCCGACGACGTCCCCGACGACGTGTCCGCGCAGGCGGCGGCACTCGACCGGGCGCGGGCCGACAAGGACTACGCGGCGGCCGACGCGATCCGCGCCGCGCTCCAGGCCGACGGCTGGACCGTCGAGACCACCGCCGACGGCACCACCGTCCGCCGCTGAATCGCCGTCGTCGTCGACTTGCCTGCTCGGCCCGAGCCGATCACCTTCATGACGGTTCGCGCTCGAAGTTACCGACGGGTAGACGGCGGGGTTACCAGCGGGTAACTTGGTGGTATGAGCGATTTCTCGATGGCCCTCAATGAAGATCAGCTGACCCTCCAGAAGTGGGTTCACGGCTTCGCCGAAGACGTGATGCGACCCAACGCCGAGGAGTGGGACGAGCGCGAAGAGTTCCCGTATCCGATCGTCGAAGAGGCGCGGTCGATCGGCCTCTACGGCTGGGAGTTCATGGCCGAGACGATGTTCAACGACCCGACCGGCCTCTCGATGCCGATTGCGATCGAGGAGATGTTCTGGGGCGACGCCGGTCTCGGCATGGCGATCATGGGTACCGGCCTCGCTGCCGCGGGAATCGCCTCGTCGGCGACCTCCGAGCAGCTCATGGAATGGGTGCCGCAGTGCTACTCGAACGAGAAGGGTGAACTCGCCCTGGGAGCGTTCTGCGCCTCCGAGCCCGACGCCGGATCCGACGTCAACGGCTATCGCACCTCGGCGAAGTACGACGAGAAGACCGACGAGTGGGTGCTGAACGGCACCAAGGCGTGGATCACCAACGGTGGCATCGCCGACATCCACGTCGTGGTCGCCGTCGTCGACCAGGAGCTCGGCTCGAAGGGTCACGCCTCGTTCGTCGTTCCGCCCGGGACGAAGGGTCTGAGCCAGGGCCAGAAGTACAAGAAGCACGGCATCCGTGCCAGCCACACCGCCGAGGTCGTCCTCGAGGACGTGCGCGTTCCGGGTCGTTGCCTGCTCGGTGGCAAGGAGAAGCTCGACGAGCGCCTCGCCCGGGTCCGTCGTGGTGAGAAGGGCAACGCGCAGGCCGCGATGCAGACCTTCGAGGCCACCCGGCCCGCCGTCGGCGCCCAGGCGCTCGGTGTCGCCCGCGCCGCGTTCGAGTACTCGCTCGAGTACGCCAAGGAGCGTGAGGCGTTCGGTCGCCCGATCATCAAGAACCAGGCGATCGCGTTCATGCTCGCCGACATGGCGACCGAGATCGAAGCCTCCCGTGGCCTCATCTACCGTGCCGCCTGGCTCGGCAAGAACGGTCAGTTCCAGAACGCCGAAGGCTCGATGGCCAAGCTCAAGGCTGCTCGCACCGCGACCTGGGTGACCGAGCGCGCGATCCAGATCCTCGGTGGCTACGGCTACACGCGTGAGTACCCGGTCGAGCGCTGGCACCGTGACGCGAAGATCCACGACATCTTCGAAGGCACCGAGCAGATCCAGCAGCTGGTCATCAGCCGGGCGATTTCCGGCCTGCGCATCGAGTGATCTGAGTCAGGTCGGGTCGGCGGGCGAGGTGCCGTCGAGCAGATCGATCAGGATCGGATAGACGAGGTCTGGGTCGCCCGCCGGCTGGGCGACGTCGATCATGTCGTGCGGGAGGCCCACCTTGGGCATCCGGTACAGGCTGACCGGGCCCCCACCCGCCGCCCACGCGTTTGCGAACCGCGAGACGTGATCAGGGTCGACCTGATCGTCGTCGGGATTCAGCACGACGATCACCTCACCGGCAGCCGGTGAACTTCGATATGCCTCGCGGGCCACCGACGCCGCAAGCCCGAACGTGGCGTCCAACCCCTTCGTGGTCTCACCGTCGTAGCCGTGGTCGAGAGCGGTTCCCGCGCTCGGGAGCGAGACGTTCGGGAGCTTGTCGAACACGTTCCGGAACACCCGCGTCAACGACGCCGGGACGCCAGGGATCGTCATCGCCGGAGCGACCGCGACGACGCGATCGACGTCATCGCGCTCCTGAGCGGTCCACGCGGCGATCACGCCACCCATCGAGAGACCGAGGACGCGCACCTCCTCGCCGAGTCCCTGCGCGATGTCGACCGAGTCGTCCGCGTAGTCGCGGAGCTTCTCGGCGGTGAGATCGCTCACGTTGCCGACCCCGCCGATCTCGGTGCCGGCGGCGTTCGCGATTCCGTGGTCGGGTGCACGCATGATCAGAACGTTCGCTCCGGCGTCGAACAGCATCGTTCCGAACTCGACGAACTGGCGCGGACAGTTCGTCAGCCCGTGGAACAGCACGACCGCGACCTCGGTGCGCTCGCCATGTGTGAGTAGTTGCGATTCACACGGTTCGAACACGTCGAGTTCGGCTTCGTCGCCGGTGACCTCGCCGAACCTCGCGACCGCCTCGGCGTGAGTGCTCGTGGGTGACGACTGAGATCGCAGCCGCGGCGTCGGCGCCGGCCAGATGATGACGATGACGACGACGAGCGCGGCGACGATTCCGAGTCCGCTCACCACGGTGCGCCAGGTCGGCCGGGCGTCGTCTGCGTTCGGATGCGGTGTGTCGTCCGGTGGGGTCCAGCGATGGCGCCAGCGAGCGGCGAACAGAGCTGCACCCGTGAGCAGCGTCCCGACCAGACACGACCCGGCGCCCAGCGACGGCGAGAGCTCGTTCGGCGGCGCCGCTGTCGAGACGACCAGACCCGCGCCGATCAACGTTGCGGCCGCCGTGGTGGCCTGCCAGATCGTCGGTGAGCGACGCGCGGCGACGCCGACGCCCACCATCACGAGACCGACGACGAGCGCGATCAGCGCCCGCCCGCGCAGCGGATCGGACGCGATCGCTCCGGCCGTGAACCACGGGAACATGCCGCTGACCACGAGGAACGTCCCGCCGAGGATCGAGCACACGCGGGGCACTCCGCGCACGTGTTCAGTGGTGACGGAGTGCTCGGCGGTGGGCGCAGCGCGATCGTCGTCGGTGCCGTCGTCCGCGGGAGCGGATGTCGCCGGCTCGTAGCTCACTGCCGTGCCTCCGTTGATGGTGAACTCGCCCGCAAGCTAACCGTTCGGAGGTTCCGTCGAGTGGATCTCCCGGCCGACCGAGCGTCGGGCGCGGTTCCGATCGCAGCGCGACGAACCTTGGGCCGAGAGGACGCCTACTCTTCGGGTGTGGTCGTACAACCACTCCGGTCGAGGCGTCTGTCTCGACGTGCGGTCCTGACCGAGTTCGGCGCCGCAGGACTCGGGATCGCGCTCCTGGGCGCGTGCGCCGGTTCCGACGGTGACGTGTCGGGCGAGCAAGCACCGCCGGCTCCGGACCGAGCTCGACGTCGGGCTCCGCGTCGCCGTCGTCGGAGTCAGGTCTGCAGCTGCAGCACGTGCCGCTCGGTGGAGTGTCAGCCTACGTCCTCCTCCGGGGCCGCGAAGCTGCCGTGGTCGACACCGGGACCTCGGACAGCAACGCGGCGATCGCCGACGGACTCGGAATGCTCGGTACGTCGTGGGCCGACGTCCGCCACATCGTCTTGACCCATCGCCATCGCGACCACGTCGGCGGTCTCTCCGATCTGCTCGCGGAGGTGTCCGGCGCGACGGTGTACGCGGGCGAAGCCGATCTGGATCGGGTCCAGTCGTCCGCCGAGCTGACCGCTGTCGGTGACGGTGATGAAGTGCTCGGGATGGGCGTCATCAACACGCCGGGCCACACGAGTGGCTCGATCTCGCTGTTCGACGTCGAGACCGGAATCCTGGTTGCCGGCGACGCCCTCAACGGTGACGATGGTCAGCTGACCGGTGCCGATCCGCGGTACTCGTCCGACCTCGAGGTGGCGCAGGAGTCGGTCGCGAAACTCGCCGCACTGGAGCCGACGATCGCGGCGTTCGGGCACGGCGGACCGCCGATCGACACCGACGTGTCCGCGCAGTTGGCGGCGCTGGCCGCGAGCTGACGTCTCGCGGGAGCGACGTCGATCAGCGGGCGGCGTCGACCGCGCGGTAGCCCCGCGTGAGCTCGTCGAGCTGGGCCTTGAGCTCGGCGTCGATCGGTGTCTCGGCGGCAGCGACCGTGTCGGCGAGCTGCGCGGGCGAGCTCGCGCCCACGATCGGGACGGTCACGTCCGGGTTCGCGAGGACCCACCCGACGGCCATCTGCGCGAGGGAGATCCCGGCGGCGTCGGCGAGCGGTCGCATCGCGTCGACCGCGGCGAACTTGTCGTCCGCCCAGTAGCGCTCCTGGTAGCGCTGAGCGGCGGAGCCGAGCGTGAAGCGCGTCCCTTCGGTCGGACCGCTCTCGGGCCGATGTTTGCCGGTGCGCAACCCGCCGGCGAGCGGGTTGTAGACCATCACGGCGATGTCGTCGTGTCGGCACAGCTGCAGTAACTCCCGCTCGATGTCGCGGTGCAGCAGGCTGTAGCGCGGCTGCACCGATTCGTACCGCGAGATCCCGAGCATCTCGCTACGCCCGACCGCTTTCGCGAGCTGCCACGCCGCGAAGTTCGAGCACCCGATGTAGCGGACCTTGCCCGCGCGGACCATGTCGTCGAGTGCGCGCAGCGTCTCGTCGATCGCGGTGTCGCTGTCGAAGAAGTGGATCTGGTACAGGTCGAGGTAGTCGGTCTGGAGACGCCGGAGCGACGCGTCGAGCGCACCGACGATGTGTTTGCGACTCGCCCCGCGGTTCCACGGGTTGGGTCCCATCGGCGCCCAGAACTTGCTCGCCAGGATGACGTCCTCGCGCCGCGAGCGCGCCGTCATCCAACGGCCGATGATCTCCTCCGTCAGCCCGGCGAGTTCACCGTCGTGGCCGTTGGGATACATGTCGGCCGTGTCGACGAACGTGATCCCGGCGTCGAAGGCCGTGTCGAGATGTCGAACGAGGCCGCCTCCTCGCACTGGGTTCCGAACGTCATCGTGCCGAGACACAGCTGTGACACCCGCATTCCGGTTCGACCGAACTTCACGTACTCCATCCGGCCACCGTACGCATCGAGGCCTCCGGCCACGGAGGTGAGCGACGAGGACGGTCTCGCCGTGCGCACGCGATGGGCCGACACGTCGTACTGCACCAAATCCTGGCGGGTCGTGACAGCAGCCGTCACGATCCGCCGGAATTTCGGTCAAGGTGTCGCGCGGATGGGTGGTGACAGGTCGGCGAGGCGGCGCGACAGGAAGTCTCGTTCCATGTCGTTGCGGACGGTCTCGAGCGCTCGTTCGTACGCGGACCGCGCCCCGGCGTGGTCGCCGACGTCTGCCAGCAGCTGAGCGCGAGCAGCGTGGAAATGCGAGTAGCCGTCCAGGCTGGTCGCGAGCGCGGGGTCGTCGAGCAGCGCGAGTCCGCTGACCGCGCCGTCGGCCATCGCCACGGCGACGGCGTGATTGAGTTCGACCACCGGAGACGGCGCCAGGTCGAGAAGACGTCGATAGAGCAACACGATCTGCGTCCAATCCGTATCGGCCGAACTGGTCGCCTCGGCGTGCAGCGCATTGATCGCGGCCTGAACCTGGATCGGACCGGGCCGATCCAGGCGCAACGCTCGATCGAGTGACTCGACCCCCCGCTCGATCATCGCTCGATCCCACTGCGTCCGGTCCTGGTCGTCGAGCAGCACCAGTCCCGTCTCGTCGACGCGGGCATCGCGTCGCGAGTGGATCAGCAGGAACAACGCGAGGAGTCCGAGTGACTCGGGGTCGTCCGGAGTCAGGTCTGCCAGGAGTCCCGCCAGCCGGATTGCCTCGTCGCAGAGTTCGTTCCGCATCTGCGCGGGTCCGCTCGACGCGTCGTAGCCCTCGTTGAAGATCAGGTACAGCACCGTCCGCACGAGATCGGTTCGCGCGAGCAGTTCGGCGTCGGGCGGGATCTTGAACGGGATCGCCGCGGCTTCGATCTTCTTCTTCGCGCGGACCAGCCGTTGGGCCACGGTGGGTTCGGGAACCAGGAACGCGGTGGCGATCTGGGCCGTGCTGAGACCACCGACCGAGCGCAGGGTCAACGCAACCTGCGCCTCGCGGGACAGCGCCGGATGGCAACACGCGAAGATCAGCCGCAGCTGATCGTCACGCATGAGCGAGGTGTCGTGCCCAGCCTCGAGGTCGTCGTCCATGTCGCGGATCGCGGTGTCGAGACGTGCTGCGAGCTGCGTCTTCTCGCGCCCGACGACGTTGCGCCGCATCCGATCGATCAGGCGCCGGCGAGCGACGACGATGAGCCAGGCACGCGGATCGCGTGGAAACCCGGATCGAGGCCAGTCGATCAGCGCCTGTTCGGTCGCATCCTGGGCAGCGTCCTCGGCCGCGCCCAGATCGCCGAATCGTGCAACGAGGGTCGCCACCACTGGCGCCCACTCGTCGCGGACGATGTCGGCGATCTGCGCGGAGTCCGGTGCGACGTCGTCAGTCAAAGTCCTCGAAGTTCGGAACGGGCCGAACCTCGACCGTGCCGAGCGTTGCGTGGGGGATCTTCGACGCGATGGCGATCGCCTCGTCGAGATCGTCGGCGTCGATGACGTAGAAGCCGCCGAGCTGCTCCTTCGTCTCCGCGAACGGTCCGTCGGTGGTCATCGTGTCGCCGTCACGGACGCGGACGCAGGTGGCGGTCGAGACGGGCTCGAGCGGCTCGCCGGCCTGGATCTTCGAGTCGAACTCCTCGCCGAATGCCACGTAGCCGGCCATCATCGAGTTGAAGGCGTCGGATCCCGGCTCGGGGGTGGCGACGGGGTCCGACTCGTCGCCGTAGAGCAGACATGCGTACTTCATGGTGGTTCCTCCTGGTGGTGGTTGGTGACACTAGGTCGAACGGCGGAACCCGAAATCGACACGATCCGCGAGAAAATCCACGCCCACCGAAAACCCGCCGGAACTGCCTGCGCTCACGAACGCGGACATGGACCCGGTCGCACGGGCGATCTGCGAGACTGGGTGATCGAAACGCATCCGGGGGCACGGTTGCAGGCGCTTCGTGCGCGTGCCGTGGGGACCGACGATGAGCCGCGCGTCGGCACGCTGTCCCGACCGGCCCGGGTCATCGCTCGCCCGATCCTGCGAACGCTCTATCGGGCTCGCGTCGAGGGGTTCGACAACATCCCGACAGACGGTCCGGCGATCATCAGCCCGAACCATCGCTCGTTCTTCGATTCTCCATTGGTGATGGCGATGACACCGCGCCCGGTCGTGTTCCTCGGCAAGGCCGAATACATGGACAGCCGCGCCACCAAGTACCTCTTCCCGGCGATCGGAATGGTGCCGATCAAGCGCGATGTGAAACGCGCGTCGATGGCCGCGCTCCACACGGCCGCCTCACTGCTCGAGGACGGCCGACTCGTCGGCATCTACCCGGAGGGAACGCGTTCGCGCGACGGCTACCTCCACCGCGGTCACTCCGGAGTCGCCCACCTCGCCGTGATGACCGACGCGCCGATCGTGCCCGTCGGCATCATCGGGACCGAGCACGTCCAGCCGATCGGATCGGCGGTTCCGAAGCCCTTCCAGCAGCCCGTCACGATCCGTTTCGGCGAGCCGATCCATCCGGGGAACTACCGGTATGGAGGGAGCCGGAAGCGGCGCCAGCAGATGCTCGACGACGTGATGGCATCGATCGCCGCGATGACCGATCAGGAGCGTGCGCCCGATTTCGCGTCCGACGAGCCTCCGCTCATCCGCGGTGGCAGCGAGAGCGTCTACCGGGTCACCCGCCACATCGGACGCGGGTCGAGTTGGCGTGATGCCGCTGAGCGCGCCGTCGTCGACGGCTGTACGCACTACGACGACGCCCGGGTCGGCGAGATCAGCGGCTTCCGGTGCCGGGTGACGTCCGCCGGGGAGATCGAGTTCGAGACGGCACTCGCGCTCTCGACCAAGTTTCGACCGGCAGACGACTGAGCCGATGGACGAACCGACGAACCGAATCAATCAGGAGGAGAACGAGATGACGGAAGCAAGTGTCTACCGAGTGGTCGAACTGATCGGCTCGAGCAGTGACTCGTGGGAGGACGCGGCGCGCAACGCTGTCCGCGAGGCCGCGCGCTCGTACCAGGATCTGCGCGTCGCCGAAGTCGTGGAGATGGACGTGCTGATCGAGGACGGCGACATCATCGCGTTCCGCACGAAGCTCAATCTGAGCTACAAGCGTTCGCTCGACTGAACCGCTCCCGGTCAGTGCTCGTGGTCCCAGAGCGGCCGGTCGCGCTGGTCGATCTCGTCGAGCAGGACGATGGTCTCGGCGGACCGGACCCCGTCGAGGTGCTGGAGGTCGTGGAGCGCCACGTCGCGGAGGTGTTCGAGCGAGTCGCCACGCACGAGGAGCACGAAGTCGAAACGTCCGGTGGCCACGCCCAGCCACTCGACTCCGGGGAGCGCACGGAGGCGGTCTCGTAGATCGCGCCAGAGACCCTGACGGACATTCACCAGGACGAGGGCGGACACAGCCATGCCGACTGCCGCGGGATCGATGTGCGCCGAGAAACCGGTGATCGCCCCGCTGTCGGTGAGCCGGTCGAGGCGGCTGTACGCCGTGGCCCGACCGATCGACAGCCGTTCCGCGAGCATCGGAGCCGACATCCGACCGTTCGCACGCAACAGATCGATCATCTGGCGGTCGACGTCGTCGAGAGTCGTCATCGTACGAACGTACATCGAATCGGACATCGGAGAACGGTTCGTCTGCTCTCGGGAGATTCTGGCGCACGCCTGGGAGAAAAGTGACATGGTGGAGACATGTCCGGATCCACAGCCGCGACCGCCATCGAGCCGCCCGAGAGCTACTGGGAGCGACGCCGCCACATCGCCGCGCAGGCTGCCGGCTTGGATCGTCCGGCCACCGAGATCGAGTACACGGACACCGAGCACGAGGTGTGGGCAACGGTCTGTTCGACGCTCACCCCACTGTGGGATCGGTACGCCGCGACCGACGTGTTGGTCGGGCGGGACCGCCTCGACCTGCCGAAGGATCGAGTCCCGCAACTGCGCGACGTCGACGCCGCTCTAAGTCCGCTGACCGGGTTCGGCTACCGCGCCGTCGCCGGGCTGGTCCCGAGCGAGGAGTTCTTCGGTGGACTTGCCCGTGGTCTGTTCTCGTCGACGCAGTACGTGCGCTGGGAGGGGGCGCCGCTCTACACCCCCGAGCCCGACGTCATCCACGAGGTGATGGGTCACGCCAACTGTCTGGCGTCGCCCGAGATCGCCGAGCTGCACCGCCTCGCCGGCGAGGCGATCGGGCGGGTGCAGGGTGAGGCGGAGCGACAGTTCCTCTACGACGTCTTCTGGTTCTCCGCCGAGTTCGGCGTCGTGGGACTGGCGAACGGACACGCTCCCGCGGTGAAGGCCTATGGAGCGGGTCTGCTGAGCTCACCGGGTGAACTCGAGTGGTTCGGTGACAACGCCGAGATTCGACCGCTCGACCTCGACGCGATGGGAACCATCGGATACGACATCGACGTGTATCAGCCGACGCTCTTCGCCGGGGAGTCCCTCGCGCACGTGCTCGACGTGGTCGGTGGGTTCTTCGCCGAGGCGTCCGACGCGTCGCTGGCTTCCCGCCTCAGCGTGCCCAGGTGAACGGGTAGTCCGGATCGGATGCCTCCCGCGCCGCGTCGGTGATGCGCAGCGGAGCGAAGGTGTCGAGCATCACCGCAGTCTCCTCGGTGCGCGTCTTGTCGAGGCTCCCTTCGATGCTGCCGGGTTGTGGTCCGTGGATGAACCCGGCGGGGTGGTACGAGATCGACCCGACGTCGATGCCCGAACCGGCGCGGCTCATGAAGTTGCCGGCCGCGTAGAACAGCACCTCGTCGGAATCGGTGTTCGCGTGGTGGTACGGAACCTTCACCGCGTCAGGGTGGAAGTCGAACAAACGCGGGACGAACGAGCAGATGACGGCGCCGGGCAGTTCGAACGTCTGGTGCACCGGCGGAGGCTGGTGGATGCTGCCGACGATCGGTTCGAAGTCGGCGATGTTCAGCGCATGGGGATAGACGCAGCCGTCCCAACCCACGACGTCGAACGGATGGTGGCGATGGATGTGGCGTGACCACCCGCCCCGATTGCGCACCAACACGGGGACGTCCTCGGTGTCGTTCTCGATCAGTTCGGTCGGACCGCGCAGGTCTCGTTCGCAGTACGGAGCGTGTTCGAGCAGCTGTCCGTACCGGGACAGGTACTTCGCCGGCGGAGCGATGTGTCCGCGGCTGGCGATGATCAACGCACGAATCGGACCGTCGGTGACCACCCAGCGATGTGTCGTCGCCGCGGGGACCACGACGTAGTCGCCCGAGCCGACGTCGAGTCGACCGAAAACCGATTCCAGCGTTCCGCGACCTTCGTGGATGAACACCAACTCGTCGCCGACGGCGTTGCGGTAGAGGCCACTGTCGTTGGTGGCCACGGCCCACGCGACCTCGACGTCGTCGTTGGTCAAGAGCGTTCGGCGGCCGTCGACCAGATCGGGGAGTGCACTGCTCGTCACGGATCCGGTCCGGATGTGACGCGGGGTCAGCGGACGATCAGCAGTGGCGATCGATGAACCCGACGGATCGTCCAACGCCTCGATGTCGGCCAGAGCCGATGGCGAGTTGCGGTGATAGAGCAGCGACGAGTTCGCCGAGAACCCCTCCTGGCCCATCAGCTCCTCCGCGTACCGATGTCCGGATTCATCGTGGTGGTGGGTGTGTCGCTTCGGTGGGACGTTGCCCATGCGTCGGTAGTGAGCCATCAGTGGTCCTCCTCGTTGGCGTGGGAGACGGGCCTGCCCGCGATCGTTCCGGTCACCGACCCGAGGCCGATGCGCGTGGCCGTGTCCGCTCCGGCCCAGCCGCGCAACGTGACGCAGTCGCCGTCCTCGAGGAACGAGCGCGTCGTCCCGTCGGGAAGTTCGAGCGGTCGTTCTCCACGAGCGGTCAGTTCGATCAGACTGCCTTCCGAGCCGCGGTCGGGTCCGGACACGGTGCCGGAAGCGAACAGATCGCCGGCTCGGAGGTGCGCGCCGTTGGATGTCATGTGGGCGATCTGTTGAGCGGGAGTCCAGTACATGTCGGCGAACCCGGCCGCACTGATCACGACCGGGTCGATCCCACCGTCGCACATCGCCGCGGACTGCAGGAGCACTTCGAGGTGGAGATCGAAGCCGGTCGGCCCGGAGGTGCACAGGTGGTCGCTGACCGCCGGGTCCTGCGTCGGCGGGTCCACGCGGAACGGTTCGAGCGCGTCGAGCGTCACGACCCACGGAGACATCGACGTGGCGAAGCTCTTGCCGAGGAACGGCCCGAGCGGTTGGTACTCGTACGACTGGATGTCGCGCGCCGACCAGTCGTTGACCAGACACACCCCGAACAGATGCTCCTCGGCGACCGCGGTCGCGACGCGTCTCGTCGCCTCCGACGGCGCGCCGACCACGAATCCGACCTCCAACTCGATGTCGAGTTGCTCCGAAGGACCGTCCACCGGAAGATGTTCATCGGTGCCGGTCGCCGACGAACACGTGCGGAGACCGTGCGGGCGCGAGATCGTGGTGTGGTCGGCGACGATGGTGCCGGAACGGCCGTGGTATCCGACCGGGAGGTGACGCCAGTTGGGGAGGAGCGGGTCACCGTCGGGACGGAACAGCCGACCGAGGTTCGTCGCGTGGTGCAGCGATGAGTAGAAGTCGACGTAGTCGCCGACCGCGACCGGGAGCAGCATCGTGAGGTCGGTGACCGGCACGAGACATGGTTGGAGGTCGTCGGCGATGGAGTCGTCGGTGAGGAGCTCGGTCACGCGCGAGCGGACCTCGCGGTGAGCTCCTCGACCGAGCGCCGCGAACTGGTTCAACGTCTGCGCATCGTCGAGCAGGCCATCGGCAGCAACCGTGCCGACGAAGAACCGGCTGGCCGCAGCGATGTCGAGCGCCTGGTCGCCGATCGCGACGAACGCACCCACCGATTCGTCTCGGCGGCGTCCGACTCCGAACGGCAGGTTGTGCAGCGGGAACGGCGACCCGCTCGGGACGTCGACGCAGCAGGCCCTCGAAGCGTCCGCTTCCGAGCCGGCCGGGATCACAGGTTCCCCCGCCTCTCCTGTTCCTTCTCGATCGACTCGAACAACGCCTTGAAGTTTCCCTCGCCGAAGCCGGTCGCGCCACCCCGCTGAATGATCTCGATGAAGACCGTCGGCCGGTCGGTGATCGGCTCGGTGAAGAGCTGCAACAAGTAGCCCTCGTCCTCCTCGTGGTCGACGAGAATGCCGAGCCGCTCGAGCGCGTCCCACGGGATGTCGAGGAATCCGAGCCGGTCCCGAACGTCGCGGTAGTACGCGTCGTTCGCTTCGAGGAACCGCACGCCGCGGGACCGCAGGCCACTGATCGCCTGCACGATGTCCGTGGTCCCGAGCGCGATGTGCTGGACGCCCGGTCCCCGATACGTGTCGAGGTATTCCTGGATCTGGCTCCGCTTCAACCCTTCCGCCGGCTCGTTCAGCGGCATCGTCACGCCGGCGTCGTTGGTGACGACGGTCGACCGGAGGGCGCTGTACTCGGTGGCGATCTGGTTCTCGTCGAAGTGGCGCAGCTGGCGGAAGCCCATGACGTCCTCGTAGAACGCGACCCACTCGTCGAGTTTCCCCGTCTCGACGTTGCCCACCACGTGATCGATGTGGGCCAGACCGACCGCTTCGCCCTGCGGTTCCGGTGGCAGTCCGGTGGTCACGAACCCTGGGCAGTAGTAGCCGTCGTAGTCACTGCGATCGACGAAGGTGTGTTTGGTCTCGCCGTAGGTTCCGATCGCGGCGAGGCGCAACGTGCCGTGCCCGTCGGTCAGTTCGTACGGTTCGCGCGCCGACGTGGCGCCCCGCGCGATCGCGGCCTCGTACGTTGCCTCGGCGTCGTCCACCACGAATGCGAGATCCTGGGCGCCGTCGCCGTGCTCACGCACATGGCTCCAGATCGGCGACGACGGCGTGAGCCCGGCGGTCACGACGAAGCGGATGTCGCCCTGCTCGAGGAGGTACGACGCAACGTCGTCGCGGCCGGTTTCCGGACCTGCGTACGCGGTGACGCGGAAGCCGAACGCAGCGGTCAGGAAGCCGGCGGTGGCGCGGGCGTTGCCGACGTAGAACTCGAGCGAATCCCATCCGCGCAGACGCGACGCCGGGGCGGTCGTGGTCGTGTCGAGTGTGGTCATGGTGTTCCTCCGAGTGCTGATCGACGTTGTTGGCATCGTCGCGCTCGACAGAGGAATGCACAAGCGCCCAGCTGATGATTGCGCGGAATGCCTAGTCTGTCGGCGTGGAGAGATGCAGAAGTGGCCGATATGACCATCGATGACCTCGATGCGCGACTGATCGGACTGCTGCGTTCCGCACCGAACCTGCCGGTCGTGGAGATGGCACGTCGTCTCGACGTGGCGCG
>NZ_BAOL01000068.1 GCF_000350145.1 Ilumatobacter nonamiensis YM16-303
GACTTCCGTTTCGTCGACTTCCGTTTCGTCGCCTTCCGTGTCGTCGGCAACGTCGGTTCCGGCGTCGTCCGCATCGTCGATGACCTGGAGACCGACCGGGGCCGCCTCCTCGTCGACCAGAACGGCGGAGGTGGCATCGGTGCCACCGTCGCTGGCCTGTGCCACGACGCTTCCGACGCCGACGACGCCGCTGGCGAGGACGGTTGCGGAGAGCAGTGCTCGGGTGAGGGTCTTGTTCATGGTGTTCGGGTCCTTTCGGGTGGGATTCCACCGAGGCTTCGGTGGGTGTCGTTGTCGACATCCATGACGCTCGCCGTTCCGGGTAAGCCGGTGGATGGAAGGCTCGAAGGAAGATCGAAGGATCAGCTCCGAGGCGGGCGAGCCTCGGGCGACGACGACGAATCCGCGAGCAGCCACCGGTGTACGGACGCCGGCGAGATGCCGGTACGACGTGCGAACGACCGGCCGAACCGGCTCGATGCCGCGAGGCCGACCAACTCGGTCGGCTCGGCTGCGACAGCGATCGTCGTCACGGCAGCGAGGAGCGACACGAACGACAACATGAGCGCCGGATCATCGATGACGAGGTGCGGATCGAGCGTGCGTGCGAACGGTGCGAACGCCAGCGCCGGGACCAACCACAGCGTTGCTCGCCGGGCAGCGATCCGCAGCGCGACCGGCCGGCTGAGCGCGAACAACAGCGTGACCTGCATGACCAGGTAGAACGCAGACGGGTTCACGCGACCCACCATCGTGAACGACAGGTTCAACACGATTCCCGCCCACAGCGCGAGCCTGACGTGGCGGTTCGTGACCAGGCACACCGCGATCATCAGCTGCGTCCACACGACGAACCAGGCCACCACGGGAGCGAGCGGCTCGAGCACCGAGTCGGCGAACGGCACGAAGAACGGCAACATGTCACCGCGCTGTTCGCCGAGGAAGTCCAGCAGGTACTCACCTGTCCACCAGGACGGATCGATCACCTTCTCGACCCCCGCCCGGAACCACCCGGCGATCAGGAAGAGATACATCGGCGCGAGGATCGCCAGCAACCCCGGCGGGAGCACGCGCGCTCGGCGTGATTCCTCGGTCGCGAATTCAGAGGTTGCCGCTTCGGGCGGCCAGTCCGTGGTGCTGATCATCCCCGGAGCGTCGTTCCGGCGGGTAAATCGGGCAGTGGGGAGTTCGAAGGACCTTCGAAGGGACCGAGCCTCCGTGTGCGGTCAGGCGACCTGCGCGACGAACTCGGCGATCCGCTCGGCGATCTCGTCGTCCTTGCCCTTGAGGTCGTGGCGGCCGCCATCGATCCAGTGGTGCTCGACCGGAGCCGGGATCGTGGCCGTCCACTGCTCGAGTTCGTCGGGCGTCCCGAACGGATCGCGGGTGCCGGAGATGAACAGACACGGCACGGCGATGTCCGGCAGGTGTTCGACTCGGAGGCGTTCGGGCTTGCCCGGCGGGTGCAGCGGATAGCAGATCAGCACCAGACCGGCGAGCCGAGCGACCGGACCCTGCTCGTCGACGTCGGCGGCGACCATCGTCGTCATCCGTCCGCCCATCGATCGGCCGCCCATGACGACGGCGCCACGGCGGCGCGAGAATTCCCGCAGGTCGTCACGCACCGACGCCATCAACTTCGGTGCTCGATCGGGCGCCCGTCGGCCCTGCTTGCGATAGGGGAAGTCGCGTCGCTCCACGTACGCGGACGACCCGAGCAGCGCCTCGGTCGCGACGAGGCTCGAGTGGTCGCATCCGGTTCCGGCTCCTGGATACAACACCAACGTGGGCTTGGCCATCAGGACAGGATTCTTCGTGCCTCGGCGAGGTCGGACATCGCCTTCGCGGCGTCGACCTCGACGCCACCATGATCAGGATGCACGCCGCGCAGCTTGGAACGGAACGCCTTCGTCACCTCGCGCTTCGACGGCTTCGAACCGTCGATCTCGAAGCCGAGCAGCACCATGGCCCACCCGCGCGGGTCGGCCAACGCCTCGAGCGTGGTCGTCTGTGATCCGGCAAGATACGCGATCATCGACGGGCCGACCGGGCCTCGCCAGCGCGCTGCCTTCTGCAACACCGGCGTGATCAGGCGCCGGTGATCGAGGGCGAGCCGCTCGACGGCGTAGATCGCCCCGAGTACCTGGGCCAGGTCGGTGCCGGTCGTGGCGAAGTCGAACGAGATGTCGTCACCGTCGCCGACCAATCGATGCGTGCTGCTCCCCAGGCCGTGGCGATCGAGCTGGAATCGGTGGCGAAGTCGCGGCTGGACGATGCGCTTGCCGTCCTCGACCTCGTTGATCAGCCGATGGATGTCGGGAACGTGATCGCCGTCGACGCCGCCGAGGTGTTGCGCCACGATCGCTCCAAGGAGCAGTCCACCGAACCCGGGAGCGGGATCGACCGGAAGCACCATGTGTCCGAGGGAGATCCGCCGGGTCGGCTGCGCCGGACGGCTGTGGAAGATCTCGAGCTCGGCAAGCAGCACGCGGGAATCCCTCGGGGTGTCAGACGTAGTCACGCACGGTCGAGCGGAGCGCCTGCGCGAGTCCGATCACGTCGGACGATTCCTGGAGGTGTCCGTCGTCGCCGACTTCCTCGTCCCCGACGTCGTTGCCATCGGCGTCGGCCACGATCCGGTCGACGATCGCCGCAACCCCGCTGACCGCCTGTGTCCACACGCGCGGGTTCAGCTGGTACGGCGGGTGCTTCGGATGGATCAAGCCGTCGATGTCGATGACCTTCCGTCGGGCCTTCGCGTCGAACGGTTCCTTGGCGAGCTTGTCGGCAACCAGGAAGATGTCGCCGAGGACGCCGTCGGGCGGATCGTTCGACCCGTCGTCATCGACGACACCGAGTTCGCCCGCTTCGATGGCGTCGAGCAGCGAATCGACGTCGTCCTCGGCGTCGGCCGCGACATTGATGACCGCGCCCTCCCATCGATGGGGAATCTCGGCGTCGACCAGCGCCTCGGTCAGCGCCCGGCGATCGGATTCGCTCCACTCGTCGAGCCCGTACTCGACCGACTCCTCATCGAGGACCAGCGTGACCGGAAACGGTCCCAGTTGCTCTTCGAGCTGCTCGAACATCGCGTCAGCCGCTTCCTCGACCACCTCGGGCACGACCAGCTCGTCGCCGTCCCAGTAGTGCGGTACACCACCATCTGCCAGCGCCTCTGCGAGCTCGGCGCGGTGGTCGAACGACCACGCGGCGAGGTCGTAGTGGACCTTCACGATCGTGTCGTCGTTGGGATCGAAGTCGATGGGCTGGCCGGAGGCGGCGGTGTCCTGCGCCTGCTCGCCGCCCTGCTTGTTCACGAAAGCCACGGCTCGAACGCTACCTGCCGGACCGGTTCACTCGGGGGCGACGAGACGATTCAGGAAGGCCTCGGTACGTGCGTACTCGTCGGCGATGGTGTCGGGCCGGCGGAAGCCGTGGCCTTCCCCCTCGTACACGACGAAGTCGACGTCGCCTCCGCCTGCTTCGATCGCGGCGACCAGCCGCTCGCTCTGCTCGATGGGCACGACGGGGTCGTCGGAGCCGTGCATCAGGAGCAGCGGCTCGGTGATCCGGTCGGCCCGGTGGATCGGCGACAGCGCGCGGAACGCCTCTGTGGATGCGGCAGAACCGTCGTTCGGTGCAACGAGCGTGTCGGTGTAGTGCGCTTCGAAGCGGTGAGTCACCTCGGTGAGCGCGCGCAGGTCGCTCACGGGGTACGACGTCACTCCACCGGCGACGAGATCGGGGTGATCGGCAAGGACGCCGAGGGCGGTGAGGCCTCCGGACGATCCGCCGATCACGATCGTCGAGTGAGGTCCGGACCAACCTGCGTCGTAGGCGTGTTCGATCAGATCGGCCGTGTCGTCGACATCGGCGCGACCCCAGCTCGCGTGCAGCGCCTGTTGGTAGGCGCGGCCGTGCCCGGTCGTGCCCCTCGGATCGACGACGAGGACGTCCCAGCCGCGACTCCACCAATAGACGATCCGCGGGCGCCACTCCACCTGCCACTGGTCGGTCGGACCTCCGTGGACCCAGACGAGCATTCGACCGTGTCCTGCGACGAAACGGCGCGCCTGCAGTTCGAACGCGTCGTCCCGGGACCGCACGCTCACCAGATCGGGCTCGGGCAGTTCGTCGCGAGGCCACACGTCGGGCACCGACAGCGCCAGCGTCCGACGAGCACGGGAGGACATCTCGTAGGCCACGATCTGGGTCGGCGTGCGGGCGCCGGATCGCAGTGCCACGAGATGGTCGTCGACCCACGACAGCTGGCCGTGGACTCCGCGCCCGAGCTGCTCGACCTCGCGGGTCGTTCGGTCGACGACGTACAGCGCGCCGTGACCGCATTCGTTGCGGGTGAACGCCACGCGCGAGCCGTCCGGGCTGAACGCGAACGATCGGTTCCCCATCCCCCACGTGGGCCCGGCATGTTCGTACCGATCGACCACGACCGCATCCTGCGCGACGTGCAGATTCAGCCATCCCGACCCGTCGTGGACGTGCGCCGGCTCCCCGGACGGGGTGAACCGCGGTTGCTGGAAAGCCCCATCGGCCTCGCTCCACTCGGTGATCTCGCCGGTCGACAACACGAGGTCGACCCGGACCGCCGCGTCCCACGCCATGTTCGGCGGACTCCAACCCACCCACGACACCGTCTGCCCGTCGGGCGAGAGCGCGGGATCGAAGCAGAACTCGTGTCGTCCGTCATCCAGCCGACGGCCGTCACCCGATGCGAGGTCGTTCCACCAGACCTCCGCCTCGTCGAGCACGTAGACCACCCCGGCCGGATCGACGTTGGCCACGGCAGGAGCCCGCGCCGACCGCTCGTGGTGGGTGAGTCGACGGAGGTCGAGTCCCCGCTGTCGCCAGAGCTCTCCGTCGACGGCCACGTACACGAAGTCGCGTTCTCCGCCGCCGCTCGGGCCGAGCCAGATGAAGCATCCGCCGCCGAAGCCGCGACCCGGTGCCGGGTCGGGTCCGAACGTGAGCTGTGTTTCCAGGCTGTCGCCGGTGATCGGCACGGCGTTGATCGACGAACCACCGCGCCAGCGTTGGACGAATCCCACCGCCGTCCCGCCGGGCGTCAGCCTCGGTTCGGTCAGACTTCGTCCCGCGCTGACCAACGACAACGGCACAGGGTCCACGCGGCGAGCGTACAAACGGTCTGCACATCTGAAGGATTCGTGTCGCGTCGGGCCGGCCGATCGACCAAGCTCGAGGGATGCAACTCGCTGACTTCCCTCGCCATCCTCTCCTGTTCGGACCCTCACCGATCCATCGGCTGCCCCGGCTGTCCGAGGCGCTGGGAGGCGAGGTCGACATCTGGGCCAAGCGCGAGGACTGCAACTCGGGGATCGCGTTCGGCGGCAACAAGGTGCGCAAACTCGAATACCTCGTCGCCGACGCCCTCGCGCAAGGATGCGACACGCTCGTGTCGATCGGTGGGATCCAGTCGAACCACACCCGCCAGGTCACCGGGGTCGCACGGCATCTCGGCCTCGGGTGCGTCACCGTGCAGGAGGGGTGGGTCGACTGGCCGGACATGAACTACGACAAGGTGGGCAACATCCAGCTCACCCGCATCATGGGCGGCGACATCCGGATCGATCCGGCCGGATTCGACATCGGCATCCGCGACAGCTGGAAGGACGCACTCGCTTCGGTCGAGGCCGCGGGAGGCAAGCCCTACCCGATTCCCGCGGGCGCCTCGGACCATCCGCTCGGCGGGCTCGGGTTCGCGAACTGGGCGGTCGAACTCGCGACCCAGGAGTGCGAGATCGACATGTTCTTCGATCATGTCGTGGTCTGCACCGTCACCGGATCGAGCCACGCGGGAATGATCGCCGGTTTCGCGCTCGAGGACCGCGACGATCGCCGGATCATCGGCATCGACGCGTCCGCAACGCTCGACAAGACAGTCGACCAGGTCACGCGCATCGCCACGAACACCGCCGACAAGATCGACCTCGGCCGCGACCTGCGCAACGACGAGATCCACATCGTGTCCGGCTACGAAGGCCCTGCATACGGCGTCCCCGACCAACAGACCATCGACGCGATCCACCTCGCCGCGCGAACCGAGGGAATGCTCACCGACCCGGTCTACGAAGGGAAATCGATGGCCGGGATGATCGGCATGATCCGCACCGGGGAGATCCCCGCCGGGTCGACGGTGATCTACTGCCACCTCGGTGGTCAACCCTGCCTCCCCGCGTACGCCGGGGCGCCGGGTCTCGGGTGATCCACCGGTCGGGAACGAGCGCCGACGGGAATGGGTCGCGGAGGCTGCGCGCAGTACCGTCGGGGCCATGACCGAGACGTCACGTGAACGCCCCGACCGGAACCTTGCGATGGAGCTCGTTCGGGCGACCGAGTCCGCATGCCTCGCCGCGTCACGATGGGTCGGTCGCGGTGAGAAGGAGCAGGCCGACGGCGCCGCAGTCGAGGCGATGCGGCTGTCGCTGTCGACGGTGCAGATGACCGGAACGGTGATCATCGGAGAGGGCGAGAAGGACGACGCCCCGATGCTGTTCAACGGCGAGGAGGTCGGCGACGGGTCCGAACCGTTCGTCGATGTGGCGGTCGACCCGATCGACGGCACCACCCTCACCGCCCACGGCAAGACCAATGCACTGTCGGTGATCGCCGTCGCCGACCGCGGTTCGATGCTCGACCCGGGACCGTCGTACTACATGGAGAAGATCGCGGTCGGGCCCGCCTCGGTCGGCTCGATCGACATCACGGCCAGCCCCTCGCAGAACCTTCGGTGGATCGCCAAGTCGAAGCGGGAGGACGTCCAGGACCTCACGGCGGTGATCCTCGATCGTCCGCGCCACGCCGACTTGATCGCAGAGGTACGGGCCGCCGGCTGCCGGATTCGGCTGATCACCGACGGTGACGTCTACGGCTCGGTCGCCACGTGCTGGCCCGATGCCGGTGCCGACGTGCTCTTCGGAATCGGCGGCACACCCGAAGGCGTCATCTCCGCCGCCGCTCTCAAGGCGATGGGCGGAGAGATGCAGGCGCGCTTCGCCCCGCAGAGCGACGACGAGCGCTCCGCGATGCTGGAAGCCGGATTCGATCTCGATCGGGTGATGACCCAGGACGACCTGATCACGAGCGACAACGCCTTCTTCGCGGCAACGGGTCTGACCGACGGGGCGCTGCTCCGCGGCGTCCGCTTCGACTCCCGCGGCGCCCGCACCCAGAGCCTGGTGATGCGTTCTCGCAGCGGAACCGTGCGCTTCGTCGACGCCTACCACCAGGTCTCGAAACTCCGCGAGTTCTCGTCGATCGACTACTGACCATCGAGTCAGTCCGGGCGGTCGACGACCACCGTGGCGATGATCGCCGGCGCAGGAAACGACACGGAACCGTCCGCCGAAACGAACCGGGCGAGGTCCTGTTCGGCACGGGCGATCAGAGCCACTTCCTGCTCGTCGTCGACGAGGTCGGCCAGCGTCCACCCTTGCACGTCGGTGTGCACCCAGTCCGCGAGGGAGGCGAAACGAGCAGTCCCGGATGACTCGGTGAGACGTACGTCGTGGCCGATCGGGTCCACCAGACCCCTGACGTCCTCGGGACGGCCGAGCACGAAGGGTGCACGCAGAGCGTCCGCAGCCTCGTTGCCGAGTTCCTCGGCGATCAGGGCAACCATCGCGGCGTAGCCGGGCGTCCGATCGAGGCCGAACCATGTCGCGATCGTGATCGTGCCTCCGATCGCCGTGGCGCGTGCCATCTCGTTCATCGCCTCCCGGCGGTCGGTGAAGAACATCGCGGCGAACTGGCTGACCGTGTGATCGAAGCAACGGTCCTCGACGGGCAGCGCCTCGGAGGTGCCGGCACGCCACTCGATCGACGGCGCCGACCGTTCGGCGACGGCGAGCATCCCGGGATTCGGATCGACGCCCACGACACGTTCCCCGGCACCGACGCGGGCGGCCGCCGCTCGAGCCACGACGCCGGTTCCACAGCCGACGTCGAGCACGCGAGCTCCGGCGACGACGTCCGCGTGGTCGAGGACCGCCTCGGCGAACTGGCCGAACAACGCGGGGACGAAGAACGATTCGTACACCTCGGCCGCGGCGGTGTTCACCTGCCCCCGGTCGGCATCGGTTGCGGGTCGGTTCCTTTCCTCGGACATGATCTCAGTGTGCGCGTTCCGCTCACGGAGCGGTAGTGCTGTTTTCGCACTCGATGTGTTCGCAGCCGTGCGCGAACATCGATGCGTGGGTTCGTATCGCCAATACTGCCCGGTCGCTCTGGCGTCGGAGATCATGGCCGAACGGTGGACGCCGCTGGTCGTCCGCAACCTGATGCTGGGTGCCGACACCTTCAACGAGCTCGCCCGCGGTGTCCCCACGATGTCCCGCTCGATGCTCGTGAAGCGACTCACCCAACTCAAGCACGCCGGAGTCATCGCGTCCGAGCCCAAGGGCGACGGCCGAGGTTCGATCTACCACCTCACCGATGCCGGCGCCGACCTCGCCGGTGTGATCGACGCGCTCAGCGACTGGGGCGGGCGATGGGTCGAGGTGACGAGCGCACACGCGGATCCGGGTTTTGCGCTGTGGGCATGGTGTCAGGCCCAACTCGACCGATCGAAACTCCCGGCCGGGAGGATCGTCGTCGCCTTCAGCTTTCCCGACGAGGCTGCGGGCAACCGCTCGTACTGGCTGCTCGTCGAGCACGGCGACGCCGAGGCGTGCGCGACCGATCCCGGTGGTGACCCCGAGCTCCTCGTCGAGGCCGAGTCGAAGGCGTTCGTCGACTGGCACCGGGGTGCGTTGTCCTGGCCGGACGCGCTGCGGAGCGGCCGCATCACCGTGACCGGCCGTGGCGACCTCGCTCGATCGATCGCCACCTGGAACCTCCACGCGCCGATCGCACCACGCACCGCTGATGGATCGACGGGGGTCTGACCCCCGTCGACGTTCAGGCGAGGCCGTTGACGAGGACGGCGAAGTGCTTCGACGTGGAGGCGTGGCGCTTGCCGACGACCTCCTGGTACTCGCCCGACTCGTAGATCTCCTTGGCCTTCTCGGCGGACTCGAACTTGAGCACGACGGTCTGCTTGCCGGTGCTGTCGCCCTCGATCTGCTCCGACTCCGGGTCGAAGACGACGACCTCGCACTCGCTTCCGATTCGCAAGGCGCCCATGGCCCCAGCCTGGTATTCGCCGTACAGGTCTGCGTCGTCGACGTCGTAGTTCACGATCAGGTAAGCACTCATCGGCTCACCCTTGCAGAATCAGGCCGTGAATCCGGTACCGGTCGCCTTCAAACGCGCGATGGCGCGAGCCTTGCCGGCGACCGCGTCGGCGATGTTCGCCTCGACTTCCTCGGTCTTCAGCGTCAACTCGTGGCGTTCGAGGTCGGCCTTGGCCTGCTCGACGTCGATGTCCTCGGCCAGTTCGGCCTTGTCGGACAGCAGCGAGATCCGCGTCGGCGAACCGCCGCTGACCTCGATGAAGCCGCGGTGGACGGCGATGTCCTGGATCTTGCCGTCGGTCAAATAGATCCGCGTGTGGTTCTCGACGAGTGCGCCGACGAACGGCGCATGACCGGACTGGAAGGCGATCTCGCCGCCACCATCGGTCCGCGTGATGACCATGTTCGCCTCACCGGAGAAGACGACCTCCTCCGGCGACACCAGGTCGATCTGCATTGGTTCGGCCATCGTGGTCAGCTCTCGGCGAGGGACTTGGCCTTCGCCTGCACCTGGTCGATGTTGCCGACGTTGAGGAACGCCTGCTCGGGCAGATCGTCGAGATCACCGTTGATGAGTGCCTCGAACGACTCGACCGTCTCGGCCACCGGCACGTACTCGCCGTCGAGGCCGGTGAAGGTCTTGGCGACGAAGAAGGGCTGGGACAGGAAACGCTCGACCTTGCGGGCACGAGACACCGTGAGGCGGTCCTCTTCGGACAGTTCGTCGAGTCCGAGGATCGCGATGATGTCCTGCAGTTCCTTGTAGCGCTGGAGGGTCTCCTGCACGCGCCGGGCGACACCGTAGTGGTGGTCGCCGACGACCTCGGGGCTGAGGATCGTCGACGTCGACGCCAACGGGTCGACCGCCGGGTAGATGCCGAGGGCCGCAACCTGGCGGCTGAGCTCCGTGGTGGCGTCCAAGTGGGTGAAGGTCGTGAACGGCGCCGGGTCGGTGTAGTCGTCGGCAGGCACGTACACGGCCTGCAGCGAGGTGATCGAGCGCCCCTTGGTCGAGGTGATCCGCTCCTGGAGCTGACCCATCTCGTCGGCCAGCGTCGGCTGGTAGCCCACCGCTGACGGCATGCGGCCGAGCAGCGTGGAGACTTCGGAGCCGGCCTGCACGAAGCGGAAGATGTTGTCGACGAACAGGAGCACGTCCTGGTTCGCGACGTCACGGAAGTATTCCGCCATCGTCAGCGCCGACAGCGCGACACGCAGGCGCACGCCCGGCGGCTCGTCCATCTGACCGAAGACCAGGGCGGCCTTCTCGTACACGCCCGACTCCTGCATCTCGAGGCGGAGGTCGGTGCCTTCACGGGTGCGCTCGCCGACACCGGCGAACACCGACACACCACCGTGCTGCGAGGCGACACGGTTGATCATCTCGGTGATGAGCACGGTCTTGCCGACGCCGGCACCGCCGAACAGGCCGATCTTGCCGCCGGCCACGTACGGGGTGAGGAGGTCGACGACTTTGATCCCGGTCTCGAACATGCGAGCCGACGGCTCGAGTGCGTCGAAGGTCGGCGCGTCGCGGTGGATGTCCCACCGTTCGATCTCGTCGATTCCTTCCGGCTGCGTGTCGAGGGCCTCTCCCCACACGTTCCAGACGTTGCCGAGGACCTTGTCGCCCACGGGAACCTGGATGCCGTGACCGGTGTTGCGCACCGGAGCGCCACGGACCAGACCGTCGGTCGGCTTCATGCAGACGGCGCGGACGCGTCCGCCGCCGAGCTGCTGCGCCACCTCGGCGAGAACGGTGATGGTCTCGCCTTCGAGCGTGACGTCGAACTCCAGCGCGGAGTTGATCTCGGGGAGCGCGTCACGGGGGAATTCGACGTCGATCACGGGGCCGGCGATGCCGACGACGCGACCGTCCTGGAGTGCATTTTCTGTCATGGTCATTTCGATGTTCTCCTGAATCGGGTCAGATCTGGTCGTCGGGGTACTTCGCGTTGTGGAGCCGGCGGGCTTGTCCCTGCCAGTCTTCGCGCTGGATGCGGTCGTCGGAGCCGACGGCCTGGTTGATGCGAGTCACGTCGTCACCGCTCAGCGTGGCGATGTCCTTGAACGTGGCGACGTTGCGCTCGGCGAGGACCGCGGCAGCGTTGTCGCCGATGCCGTCGATGCGCGTCAGTTCGTCGCGCTCGAGCGTGGCCACCGAACCGGACTCCGCGGCCGCGGTGGACCCCGAATCGTTCGGACGCGTTGCCATCGCAGCCATCTCGACCACGTCGTCACCGTCATCGAGGTCGATGTAGCCGACGTCCATGTCGTCGCCCTCGAGCGCTGCGGCGCCGCCGACGATCTCCATGATCTCGGCCGTGATCGACGCCTGGCGAGCACGGTTCATGACGATGCTGAGGTTCGTGATCAGTTCCTGGGCGTTGTCGGTGGCCGACTTCATCGCCCGCTGACGGAATGCGTGCTCGGACGCCGCGGCGTTGAGCAGTGCGGCGTAGATGCGTGCTTCGACGTAGCGCGGGAGCAGGCTGTCGAGGATCGTGAGCGGGTCGGGTTCGAACTCGAAGTCCGCGCCGCCACCGGCCGTGTCCCGTCCGTCGCCGCCGGCGACCGAGTCGCTGCCGAGCGGTACGAGCGGTCGGAGCACGACTTCCTGGCTGCCGGCGCTGATGAAGCGGGTGTAGACGAGTTCGACCTTGTCGACTTCGCCGGAGGTGAACAGGTCGACCACGTGCTCGCCGATCCGGCGTGCGTCGTCGTACGACGGCTGATCCGTGAAGCCCATGAACGACTGACCCAGCTGGTAGCCGCGGAAACGGAAGTAGCCGAGCGCCTTCTTGCCGACCGGGATGATCGTGTAGTCCTTGCCGGCCTGAACGTCGGCCTTGACCTCGCCCTCGGTCGCGCGCTGCACGCCGGCGTTGTACCCGCCGCACAGACCGCGGTCGGCGGACATCACGACGTAGCAGGTCTTCTTGATCTCATCGCGACCGGCGAGCAACGGCGAATCCGACGTGCCACCGGCAGCGGCGAGGTCCTTGACGACCTCGGTGATCTGCTCGGAGTACGGCACGGCCGCCTGGACGCGTTGCTGCGCCTTGACGATGCGCGAACCCGCGATGAGTTCCATCGCGCGCGTGATCTTCTTGGTGGACTGCATCGCCTTGATGCGGCCCCGCAGAATTCGCTCTTGGCCTCCGGCCATAAGAAATCAGTACTCCCTGATCACTCGGTTGCGAGGGTCTTGGCCGACTCGGCGTCGCCCATCTCGTCGGCGTCGACCGACGACGGGTCGACACGATTGCCGTCGGCGTCGGTGATCTTGAACCCTGCCTTGAACTGTTCGATCGCATCGCCGAGCTCGTCCGGCAGACCCGTCGTGCGCAGCTCGTGGAGCAGTCCGGCGTGCGTCGAGCGCATGTGCTCGAGCAGTTCGGACTCGAAGCGGACGACGTCGTCGGTCGGCAGGTCGTCGAGGTAGCCGTTGGTTCCGGCGAAGATCGACACGACCTGTTCCTCGACCGGCATCGGCGAGTTGAGCGGCTGCTTGAGCAACTCGACGAGGCGGTAGCCACGGGCGAGCTGAGCTGCGGAGATGGCGTCGAGTTCGGAACCGAACGTGGCGAATGCCTCGAGCTCGCGGAACTGTGCGAGGTCGAGCTTCAGGGTGCCGGCGACCTTCTTCATCGACTTGATCTGCGCGTCGCCACCGACACGGGACACCGAGATGCCCACGTCGACCGCCGGGCGCACACCCGACTTGAAGAGCGCGTCCTGGAGGAAGACCTGGCCGTCGGTGATCGAGATCACGTTCGTCGGGATGAAGGCCGACACGTCGCCGGCCTTGGTCTCGATGATCGGGAGTGCGGTCAGCGAGCCGGCGCCGTTCTCGTCGGAGAGCTTGGCGGCGCGCTCGAGCAGGCGGGAGTGCAAGTAGAACACGTCGCCCGGGTATGCCTCGCGGCCCGGCGGGCGGCGGAGGAGCAGCGACAGCTGTCGGTAGGCGTCGGCCTGCTTGGACAGGTCGTCGTACACCACGAGGGCGTGCTCGCCGTTGTCCATCCAGTGCTGCCCGATCGCGCAACCGGCGTAGGGGGCGAGGTACTTGAACGGCGCCGAGTCGGCGGCCGGGGCGGTGACGACGACGGTGTACTCCATCGCACCGGCCTCGCGGAGGGTGGCGACGGTCTGGGCGACGGTCGATCCCTTCTGGCCGATCGCGACGTAGATGCACTTCACGCCGAGACCCTTCTGGTTGAGGATCGTGTCGATCGCGACGGCGGTCTTGCCGGTCTTGCGGTCACCGATGATCAGCTCGCGCTGGCCACGTCCGATCGGGGTCATGGCGTCGATCGCCTTGATCCCGGTCTGGAGCGGCTCGTGAACCGGCTTGCGACCGAGGATGCCCGGCGCCTGGATCTCCATGCGGCGCTGGGTGGCTCCGACGATTTCGCCGGCTCCGTCGACGGGCTGGCCGAGTGCGTTGACGACACGACCGAGCATTGCGTCACCGACCGGCATCGAGAGGATGCCGCCGGTCGACTTGACGGTCTGGCCCTCTTCGATGTTGTCGACGTCACCGAGGACGACGGCGCCGATCGAATCCTCGTCCAGGTTCAGTGCGAGGCCGACCGAACCGTCCTCGAACTCGAGGAGTTCGTTCACGGCCGCGCCGGGCAGACCCGACACTCGGGCGATGCCGTCACCGACTTCGGCGACGCGGCCGACGGTGCGAGCCTCGACCGACGGGGCGAAACCGTCGAGGTTCTTCTTGAGCGCCGACGCGATGTCGGCGGCGGAGATGGTGAGTTCAGCCATAATTCTTGTCCCTGACGGTCGTCGAGTGGGTTGTTTGCGTCACAGCCGTGACTTCAGTTGATCGATACGGGTGCGGACGGAATCGTCGATCACATCGTCGCCCACGGTGGCGACCACGCCACCCACGACGGAGGGATCCACGATCGCCTTCAGGTTGAGGGTCTTGCCGGTTGCGTTCTCGAGGGCGGCCTTCAGCCGATCCTGCTGGTCACCGGAGAGTGGCACCGCGGTGCGCACTTCGGCGACGTCGAGCTGCTTGGCGTTGCTCGCCCGGTGGACGAGCACGTCGACGATGGCGGGCAGGTCACGGGCCTTGCCGGATCCGACCACCATCGACACGAGCTGTGTCGTCGTGGACGTCGCCTTGCCACCGAGGAGGTCTTCGATGATCGCCTGGCGCTTCTCGGCCGGGATCTGGTCGTCGGACAGCGTGGTCCGCAGCTCCTCGCTGCTCTCGTAGGAGCGAGCGAAGCGGAAGAGCTCGTCCTCGACCTCGTCGAGGGTTCCGTCGGCACGGGCGATCTCGAACAGTGCCCGTGCGTAACCCTGGATCCGTGCGTCGCTCATGAAGATGCTCCTACTCGGGAGATGAAGCCCTCGATCAGTTCCTGCTGTGTCGCATCGTCGAGCGAGCTGGTGACGCTGGACTCGATCGCCTGGTTGGAGTACCGGGCGATGTCGGCACGCAGATCGTCGGCTCCGCGGCCGGCAGCGGCAGCGATGTCGGCGTCGGCTTTGGCTTCGAGTTCCTCGACCTCTTGGGTCAGTCGAACCCGTCCGTCTTCGAGGAGGGAAGCAGCTTGGGCGTCGGCCTCGGCGAACAGGCGGGTGCGCTCGCCGTCGACGTCACCGAGCGAGGTGCGGATCTCGGCGGCGTCCTTCTCGGCCTGGGCACGAGCAGCGGCAGAACTGTCGAGTTCGTTCTGGATCTTCTCGGTCCGCCCCTTCATCGCCGCGGCGATGGAGGGCCAGGCGAACTTCCAGAGGCCGACGAAGACGATCAGGGTGGCGAGGCCACCGATGATCACTTCTTCGATCGGAGCGAAGTACGGGCTCAGCGAGGTGGAGCCGACTCCGTCGTTCGGGACCGAATCGGCCGCGAGGATCGTGGAGAACAGGTTCATGACGACGCTCCCGTGGTCGTACCCATCGCCGAACTGACGGCGGCCTGGACCGTCGCCGGGTTCGGGGCCTTGCCGGTCGCGATCTCGGTTGCCCGGGACACGACGTCGGTGACCGCCGACTCGACATCGGCCATCGCCGCTTGGCGAGCTGCGTCGACCTCGGCGGTCGCAGCGGCACGCTTCTCGGCGATCCGAGCGTTCGCGGCGGCGATCTGCTCGCTGCGCTCCGACTCGAGTGTCGCACGAGCGGCGTCGACCTTCTGCTGGGCTTCGGCCCGAACCGAGGTGAGGCGTGCCTCGTACTCGGCGACATCGGCCCGAGCGGCGGCGGTGAGCGTGTCAGCGCTCTCCTTGTCACTCTGGATCGAGTCGTACCGAGCCTGCATCCCCTTGCGCACCTTCGGGAAGAGCCAGAAGTACAGAACGACGAGCAGCACCATGAAGGCGCCGAATCCCCAGATCATCTCCTTGGCTTCGGGCGCGATCGGGTTGAGTTCGGGGCACTCCTCTGAACCGACGGGGAATTCCTCGCCGTTCAGATCGGTGCGTTCACACGTCTCGGCCTCGAGCAGGTTGACCTGCAGAGGACCGCCGGAGTGTGAAGTTGTGACGACGGCTGTCAGCACGTCAACTCCATTCCTGGATTGCAATTACGGATGGGACTCATGACTGGTTCGGGACCAGCGAACGCCGATCAGGCGAACTTGAGAAGAATGAAGACCACGAAGCCGATGAGGGCGAGCGCCTCGGTGAACGCGATACCGAGGAACATGGTGGTCCGCACCATGCCGGCCGCTTCGGGCTGACGGGCCATGGCCTCGACGGACTTGCCGACGAGGTAACCGATGCCGATGCCAGGGCCGATGGCGGCGAGGCCGTAGGCGTAACCGGCTGACGCGGCAGCTGCGGTGTTCTTGGCATCTGCGGGATCGACTCCGGCCTCATCGGCGGCGGCGACCAGTGCGCTGAAAGCTTCCATTGGGGTGCTTCTCCTAATTGGTTTCTGTGTAGTGGGAGATCGTTGGGAAAGGTGTTGCGATTCGTCTGGCGAATGGCGTGGTGATCAGTGTTCTTCGGCGTGACCGGCGGTCGAGTTGCTGATGTAGACCGCAGCCAGGATGGCGAAGATGTAGGCCTGCAGGAAGGCGACGAGGATCTCGAACGCCGTCAGGAAGACGAGCATGGCGAACGGCAGGATGCTCGCCGGGACGAGCATGATCTGCGCGGTCTCGGCGGTGGCGAGCGCCGCGGTCAGCAGGGCGAAGGTGACGAGCAGGATGTGCCCGGCGAGCATGTTCGCCATGAGTCGGACGGTGAGGCTGAACGGCGTGACGATGATCGTCGAGATGAACTCGATCGCTCCGACGAGTGGCTTCAGCGCCGTGGGAACCCCGGGCGGCCAGAGCAGGTGACCGAAGTAGGCCCCACCCTGGTGCTTGAGACCGACGCCGATGTAGATCACCCAGACGAGCAGCGACAGCGCGAGCGGAATCGCGATGCGTGCGGTCGCCGGCATCTGGAAGAACGGCAGGATCCCGGGAATGTTGCAGAGGAAGATGAACAGGAACAGGCTCAGCAGGAACGGGGTCCACTTCAGACCCTCCTTGCCGAGCGTCTGCATCACGATGCCCTCTTCGACGAACTCGATCGTCTGCTCGGCGAGATTCCGGCTGCCGGTCGGAGCGACCGATGGGTCCTTGCGGCTGGCGAGCAGGAACAGTCCGATGCTGATCAGCGTGGCCAGCACGGCGATCAGCGCGATCTTGTTGAAGGACGGGAAGATGTCCTGCCAACGCAGCAGTTCGTTGATAGGCGGGAAGACGAGTCCTCGTTCAGCGAGCACGAAAGTTCCGTTTCAGTCGTTGGTGGGTTGAGTCGGGTGGTGATGTGCAGATGTCTCGAGCACGGTCACGCACGATCAGGTTTCAGGCCAGGGTGGGCAAGTGAGAGGGCGACGAACTTCATCTCCCAGAACAGCAGCCCGAGGTGCGTCACGATGATGGTCGATCCGAGTGCCGGAAGCGAAATCCACGAGGCGTCCTTGACGAGAAACACCGCGAGGAAGATCAGTCCGAGGCGGATCAGGTAGCCGAAAAGTGTGGCGGCCATCATCAGGCCGATCGAGATGCGGGCGGCACCGGCGATCAGTCCGGCGGCCAGCGCGAAGTTCGCGAGCACGATCGCGATGCCGTAGGCGCTCGACCAGGCGCCGTCGGCGCCCCAGATCACTGCGCACACCGCGATCAGGAGCGGAGCCACGATCAGGCCGCGCTTGATCATGTCGTTCGAGATCCCGACCTCCGGGGCCGGACCGTCGAAACGGGTGGTCATCGGATCCACCTGGCGCTCGGTCACGGTCACGCGGCCTCGCTGTTCGTGTCGGCGACCGATCCGCGGGCGATGACGGTGCCCGCCGGTCCGGCGAGCTTGGCGCGGCGTTCTTCGTCGTGCTGATCCATCTTCGCGGCGTACTGGTAGTAGAACCGGGCGAAGATGCCGACCGAGCCGAACACGGTCAGCCCGATCATGAAGAGAGGAAGCGTCCCGAAGAGTCGATCGAGTCCGTAGCCGGCGCCGACGAACAGCATCAGCATGATCACGGCGTCCATGCCGTGGCCGAGCGGGTCCTGCGAGTTCACGCGGACGTTCTTGGGCGGGCGGGGGAGGAGCTTCATTGATCCGTGGGTGATCACTGCGCACACGGAAGGGCGGCGCTTGTGAATGCATGCACAACCTAGTGCGGCAGCTGCGCTCCGGCAACCCGAATCAACGTGTCAATCGCGTGTGGATTCGAAGAGGCTCGGCTGGGCGTCGTCGACCGGCGCAACATCGTCATACGACCCGGCCGGCCGGTCGATTCCCTCGGGCGGCGTGTTGTTCAGGCGACGCTGCTCGCGCACGCTCGGATGCAGCAACGTGAACAGCAGGATCGCGATGGCCCCGATCCCGAACGGGAGGTACTCGGGGTTCTGATCGGTGAGGATCGGATACAGCACGAAACCCGAGAGCAACGCGGTCCACGCCCACAGGATGAGCACGCTGCGTCGGTGCCCGTGACCGAGGTTGATCAGGCGGTGATGGAGGTGGCCCTTGTCGGCGGTCGCCAACGACGAACGGTTCGTGGCCCGACGGATGATCGCGAACGTCGTGTCGAGGATCGGCACGCCGAGGATGAGGAGTGGGATCGCGATCGGTGCGAGCAGGAAGTACGTCGTGCCGACGAACTCGGTCTCGAACGAGTCGGCGCGCCCACCGACGACGCTGGTCGACACCGCGAGGAGCAACCCGAGCAGCAACGCTCCCCCGTCGCCCATCATGATCCGCGCCGGGTTGAAGTTGTGCGGCAGGAACCCGACGCACACCCCGACCGCGAGGATCGCGAAGAGCGGGCCGACGTTGCTCGGCAGGATCAGCTCACGAACGGTCAGTTCCTGGCTGTAGAGGAAGAAGGCGAACGCTCCGATCGCGACCACGCCGGCGGCGAGACCGTCGAGGCCGTCGATGAGGTTGATCGCCTGGCTCATCCCGACCAGCCACAGAACCGTGACGAGTGGCTTGAGATCGTCGGAGAGGATCGTCTCGCCGAGCCACGGGAGACGGAACGAGTCCATCACGACACCGAAGTACACGAGCGCGAGGCCCGCGAGCACGGTTCCGAACACCTTCGCCGGCGCGCTCAACTCGCGCACGTCGTCGAGGAAGCCGGTCCCGAAGATGATGACCGCCGCGATCAGCACGCCGAGCGGCTCGGAGTTCGAGGTGAACAGCGGATCGAACGCGTCGAGTTGCCACGCGACTCCGAGAGCGACGACGAAACCGATGAACATGGCGAGCCCGCCGACGTCGGGCAGCGGCTCGGTGTGCACGGTCCGCTCGTTGGGCGGATACACCCAGCCGAACCGGTACGCGAGCCGGGCGACGATCGGCGTGAAGACGAAGGTGACGACGGCGGCGACCGCTCCGACGAGCAGGTAGGAGGTCACCTCGGGCACGAACCGACACATTACGCCAATCCGCCGGACGCAGCGGCGGCACGGACAGGGGATCGCCTACGCTCCCCCCGTGTCCGATCGTTCCCTGAGCACCGAGACGACATCGGGCAGTGGTCGCCGCCGATCGATCGCCACCACGGCAGCGGGCCTCGCGCTCGCGGCGGTTCTCGCGGCGTGCGCGGCGAACGCCGACACGACCGACGACGCTGCGAGCGACGCGTCCACCGAGCCGACCGTCTCTGTCGACTCGACCCCTGCACCATCGACCGAGGCGTCCACGACGGTCGCGCCGACATCGGTTGGGCCGGCCGGCCTCTCCTTCGCGAACGACGTGATGCCGATCATCGAGGACAACTGTGCGGCGTGCCACACCCAGAACGGTCCCGGCGCTGCCCACCTCCGCCTGGAGACGGCCGGCGACGCAACCGGGTTCGATGCGGAGTACATCGGCGCCGTGGTCGACGTGGGATACATGCCTCCCTGGCCGGCCGCCGATGGCGACGTCGAGTTCCACGGCGACCGGCGTCTGGCCGACACCGACCGACAGACGATGGTCAGCTGGGCGGATGCGGGCGGGATCCTCGATGTCGACCCCGCGACTCCGATCGTCGCGACGGCAACGCCACTTCCCACTCTCGATGGGGACCTCACGCTCACCGGCCTCCCCTACAAGGGAGACGTCGAGAACGATGAGGACGACTACCGGTGTCAGATCTACGACCCGCAACTCACCGAGTCGGGCTACGTCGAGGCGTTCGGGTTCGAGCCCGACCGGACCGAGGTCGTCCACCACGCGCTCCTGTTCCACGCCGACGCCTCGGCGCGCCAAGCGGCCGAGGACGTGGAAGCCGCGAGCGACGACATCGGGTGGTCGTGCTCCGGGCTCGCCGGGTTCGGAGCCCCCGGCACGGTCGATCAGGTGATGAGCTGGGCACCGGGGCAGCAAGCGACCGTGTTTCCCGACGGGGTCGGCATCCCGGTCGAACCCGGCGACTTCTTCGTCGTCCAGATCCACTACCACTACGAGCCGGAATGGAACGACCTCCCGCCCGACGAGTCGCGTCTCGTCGTCGACCTGGCGGATCAGGAAACGATCGATGCGGCCGCCGGCGAACTCGATCCGATCACCCTGACGCTGTACCTCGGGCCGGCGGAGATCCCGTGCTCGACAGATGAGACCGGACCACTGTGCGACCGGGAAGCGGCACGCGCGCAGCTCATCGAAGAACAGGGCCCGTTCGCCGGTTTCGTCGGCGACGGGTTGATGGCATCGTGTGGCGCGACGGTCGAGGACTTCGCCGGGATGACCGACGGCGTCGCTTCCTCCTCGTGCGATCACCGTGCGACGCCGGGGACGATCCTGTCGGTCTGGGGCCACGAGCACGAGATCGGTTCGTCGTTCACCATGACGTTGAACCCGGACACGCCCGACGAGCGGGTGCTGCTGGACATCCCTCGGTGGGACTTCGACTGGCAACTCAACTACGAACCCGTCGAGGAGATCGTGCTCACCTCCGACGACGTGATCCGCGTCGAGTGCTCATGGGACCGGGCGAAGATCCCCGCCGATGCCGAGCCGCGCTACGTGATGTGGAGCGAGGGCACCGCCGACGAGATGTGCTACTCCCAGATCATCACCCGCCCGACTTCCTGAGAACCGTCAGAGTTCGATCGGAGTCGGGTGCGCGCCGTCGCCCGCGAGTGCGCCGGAGTCGAGTTCCGCCTGTCGATCCGCCTGGAGCTGGAGCGCTTTCGACCGTCCCGGGAGGAACTGGGCGACGACGATCGCGACGACGAGCAACGCTCCGGCGACCAGGAACACGGTGCGGTACGGCGCGAGCCCGTCGGAGTTCGACAGCGTCCCGACCGCGGCGTCGGGGCGATTCGAGGCGAAGATCGCGGCGATGATCGACACCCCGATCGCCGCCGCGACCTGTCGGGTCGTCTGGCTCAGCGCCGACGCCTGCGACACCTTGCGCCCCTCGACCGAGTTCATGGCCACGATGTTCGGAGCCATCATCGCGAGGCCACTGCCGAGGCCGCCGACGAAGAGGAGCGCCGCGACCACCGGGAGCGACGTGCTGCTGCTCAAACCGGCCAGGCCGACGAAGGAGACGCCGAGAATCGCCGCACCCACCGTCACCGGGATGCGGGCGCCGATCCGGTCGGTGAGGCGACCACCGATCGGCATCGTGATCGCGATGCCGACCGCGGAGGGCAGCATCGTCAGTCCGATCCGGAACTCCGAGATCGAGCGGAGACTGCCGAGTTCGAGCGGGATGTACACCAGTCGCGTGTACTGCGCGACCGTGAGCAGCGCGATCGTGACCATCCCGATCGCGAACACGGGATTGGCCAGGATCCGCATGTCCACGAGCGGCGCGTCGACTCGCAGGGTTCGCATCGTGAAGAGCGCGAGCAGCAGTGCTCCGCCCACGAGCATCGAGACGACCGACCAACTCGACCAGCCCCACGCCTCGCCCTTCGAGAAGCCGATCAAGAGCACGGCGAGTCCGAACCCACTGAGCGCGAGACCGACGCGATCGAGCGGACGACGTTCGCGGAACCCGGTGTCGGTGAGCAGCCGGATTGCGATGGGGATCCCGATCATGCCGATCGGCACATTGATCAAGAACAGCCAGCGCCAGCCGACCGACGACACGAGACTCCCTCCGAGGACCGGCCCGATCGCTGGAGCGGCCATCACGGCGATCCCGAAGTAGCCGAGCGCCCTGCCACGTTCTCGAGGTTCGAAGAGCTCGTAGATCATCGCCATCGCGACCGGCATCATCAGGCCGCCGCCGACCCCTTGAGCGACCCGCGCCACAACGAGGGTTTCGAGCGTCGGTGCCACGGCGCACGCGAGCGACGCGATCGTGAACAACGCCATCGATCCGATGAACATCGCCTTGCGTCCGTACCGGTCGGCCGACCAACCGCTGACCATCTGAGCGACGCCGACCGCAGCGAGGTACGCCGTGACCACCCACTCGATTCCCTCGACGGTGTCGAAGTCGCGCTGGAGCGACGGGAGACCCAGGTTCACGACCGTGGTGTCCAGCACCACCATGAAGGTGCCGAAGAGCACCACGCCCATCGCGACCCACCGGTAGGGCACTCCGGCGATCGACCCGTCGCTCACTGCCGCTGCACCATCGGCGCTCACCTCGCGGTCATCGCCGGACGTCGAGGCGGTGTCGAGTTCGGTCATCGGTGTGCTCCTTTCCGTCCGTGTCCAACCGATCAGACGGAAACCATCTCAGAAATAGTTGGTTCGTACAACCAATCAATGTAGCAAACGATCTAAGATCGGCGCGATGGACGCCGATGCGATTGCCCGGATCGAGGCGGCGCTGATCACGCTCGTGCGCCGCGCCAACGACCCCCGCGGCAACAGGGTGATCAACCGCACCGCCGGCGTCGACATCGACCGCGCGGCGTCGGTCATGCTCGCGCGGGTCGAGGAACTCGAGCCGGCGCGGCTCTCCGAACTCGCCGGCGCGGCCGGGGTCGACACCTCGACGGCGAGTCGTCAAGTGGCGCGGCTGGTGGACGACGGACTCGTCGTGCGCGCGTGCGACCCCACCGACGGGCGCGCAACGGCCCACCGGCTCTCCGACATGGGCCGGGCAACGCGGCGCAAGCTCGACTCCGCCCGTCGATCATGGTTCGAGGACGTCCTCGCCGGCCACGGCGAAGCAGAACGCGAGCAACTGGCCGTTCTGCTCGAGCGATTCATCGAGAACATCCCGAACGACGCCTGATCCCCGCGGTACGACGTCAGGGTCAGTGGAAAGAGAGTCAGGGGCGGGTCACGCGGGATAGGCGGGGAACTTGGCGCAGAGCGCCGCGACCTCGCCCTTGATCGATGCGAGCGCCTCGGGGTTGTCGACCTCGCGGAGTGCGCGGGCGATCAGGTTGGCGATGATCGGCATCTCGTCAGAGGTCATGCCCTGCGTCGTCACCGACGGCGTGCCGATGCGCAGGCCGCTCGTGACGAACGGGCTGCGCGGGTCGTCGGGGATCGTGTTCTTGTTGAGCGTGATTCCCGCTTCGTCGAGAGTGGCCTGAGCGACCTTGCCGGTCAGTTCGGCGTCGAACGGCGTGAGGTCGACGACCATCAGGTGATTGTCGGTGCCGCCCGACACGAGCCGGAACCCTTCCTGGACGAGCGCGTCCGCGAGTGCGGAAGCGTTCGTGACGACCTGCTCTGCGTAGTCGCGGAACGACGGATCGGCCGCCTCGCGGAACGCGATCGCCTTTCCGGCGATGACGTGTTCGAGCGGCCCGCCCTGCCAGCCGGGGAACACCGCCTTGTCGATCGCCTTGGCGTGCTCGGCGGTGGAGAGGATGCATCCGCCACGCGGGCCACGCAGCGACTTGTGGGTCGTGAGCGTGACGACGTCGGCGAACGGCACCGGGTTCGGGTGGGCGCCACCGGCGACGAGTCCGGCAAGGTGGGCGATGTCGAACATCAGCAGTGCCCCGACCTCGTCGGCGATCGCCTTGAACGGTTCCGGATCGAGCCGGCGGGGGTACGACGTCGTGCCCACGACGATCAGCTTCGGGCGGTGCTCGACCGCGAGATCGTGCACCTGCTCCATGTCGATGCGGTCCTCGGCGCCGGTGCCGTAGGCGACGAAATCGTAGAGCAGTCCGCTCGCGTTGACCGGCGAACCGTGCGTGAGGTGGCCACCGTGGTCGAGGCTGAGCCCGAGGATCTTGTCGCCCGGCTCGAGCAGCGCCTGGTACACGCACATGTTCGCGTTGGCGCCGGAGTGGGGTTGGACGTTGGCGTGTTCGGCACCGAAGAGCGCCTTCGCCCGGTCGATCGCGAGTTGCTCGATCGAGTCGACGATCGCGTTGCCGCCGTAGTACCGCTTGCCGGGGTATCCCTCGGAGTACTTGTTGGTGAGGACCGAGCCGGTCGCCGCCATGACCGCGGGAGAGGTGAAGTTCTCGCTCGCGATCAACTGCAGGCCGGTCGTCTGGCGCTCGACCTCACGCTCGATGAGCGCTTCGACCTCGGTGTCGGGATCGTTGGTACTGGGGAAGGGCATCGTGGTTCCTTGTCTCACGTGGCAACCGGGGTCAGGCCCCAGTTGCCACATCTGCGGTTGGGCTCAGAATTCGTTCTCGAGGGCGGTGATCTGATCGACGCGGCGCTGGTGGCGGCCGCCTTCGAACTCGGTGGTGGCGAACGTGGTGACGATCTCCTCGGCGAGCCCGATGCCGACGACGCGGCCGCCCATCGACAACACGTTCGCGTCGTTGTGCTCACGCGCCATCCGGGCGGTGTAGAGGCAGTTGCAGAGAGCGGCACGAACGCCGCGCACCTTGTTCGCCGCGAGCTGCTCGCCCTGGCCACTCCCACCGATCACGATGCCGAAGTCGGCTTCACCGGCGACCACGGTGCGACCGACACCTGCGCAGATCGCCGGGTAGTCGACGGACTCGGTCGAATCGGTCCCCTGATCATCGACCTTGTGGCCCAGATCGGCGAGGAACGAGACGAGGTGGGCCTTGAGATCGAACCCCGCGTGGTCGGAGCCGATTGCGATTCGTGCCATCGCCGATCGAGTGTAGGGAACGAGCCACGTCGGAGCGCGTTCCGTTCCGACAGGAATCGTGGCCGCTCGCCCGCTGTCCGTACGCTCGGACCGTGACGCTCGATCCACGCACCCCCGTGATCGTCGGTGTCGGCCAGTACAACCACCGTGCCGACTCCCTCGACGATGCCCTCGAACCCGCCGCCCTGATGGAACGCGCCGTGCTGAACGCCAGCGCCGATGCCGGGCTCGACGGCCCTCCCACCGCCGATTCGGTCCGAGTCGTCAGCATCATCGGCTGGCGTTATCGCAACGCGCCGCGTTTCCTCGCCGAACGGCTCGGGATCGATGGCGCCGAACTCGCCCAGACCACCAACGGCGGCAACAGTCCACAGTCGTTGGTCAACCGCACCGCCCTCGACATCGGCGACGGCACGATCGATGTCGCCGTGCTCGCCGGCGCCGAGGCCTTCCGCACCTTCATGCGCGCCCGCAAGGAGAACGTGCGACTGCCGTGGCCGAAGGCCGACGACGATGATCAACCGATTCGACTCGGCGCGGAACTCGACATGAATCACCCGGTCGAGCGCGACCTCGGCATCGTCATGCCGATCCAGGTCTATCCGATGTTCGAGACGGCACTGCGCGCCGCTGCGGGACGAACGGTGGAGGAGCACCAGGCCCACCTCGGCCGGTTGTGGTCCGACCTCAGCCATGTCGCCGCGGGGAATCCCGACGCCTGGATCCGCGACCCGAAGTCGCCCGAGGAGATCACGACGGTCAGCTCGTCCAACCGGATGATCGGCTTCCCGTACCCGAAGTTGATGAACTCGAACAGTGACGTCGACATGGGTGCCGCCCTGATCATGTGCTCGGTGGAGGCCGCACGGCGGATGGGCATCGACGAGAGCAAATGGGTGTTCCCCCACGCCGGCACCGACTGCCACGAGCACAACTTCGTGTCGAACCGCGACACGTTCGCGCGCACGCCGGCGATCGAGCTCGGAGGCAGACGGGCACTGGAACTCGCAGATACGTCGATCGACGAGGTCGAGCTGATCGACCTGTACTCATGCTTCCCGGCTGCGGTGCAACTCGGAGCGCAGTCGCTCGGCATCGACCTGACGGAACGGCAGTGGTCACGGACCGGGGGCCTGCCGTTCTGCGGCGGACCGTGGAACAACTACCCGATGCACGCCATCGCGACGATGGTCGGCGAACTGCGTGAGCAGGAGGATGCCCGCGGCCTCGTCTGGGCGAACGGTGGCTATGCGACCAAGCACTCGTTCGGGGTGTACTCGGCGACTCCCCCCGCAGACGGATTCCGCTACCAGTATCCGCAGGACGAGATCGATGCGCTCCCGAAGCGCGACCTCGCCTCCGGGGCCGATGCCGTGGGATCTGCGACGATCGAGGCGTACTCCGTCATGTTCTCCCGCTCGGGATCGCCGGAAACGGCGTACGCGGCGTGTCTGCGTGACGACGGGCGCCGCGCCTGGGGCACGTCGACCGATCCGCAACTCGCCGCCGCACTGTGCGAGGGCGAATGGGTCGGGACCGCCGTTCGGCTCGACGCCGACAGCACCCTCACCGTCTGACGCGCGACCCCCACGAACATTCCGATCATTCCGTTCTCGTGAACAGTTCGCGCACGGAGCGC
>NZ_BAOL01000067.1 GCF_000350145.1 Ilumatobacter nonamiensis YM16-303
CGGCGTGTCGAGGAGGTCGGAGGCGGCCCCCGCGTCGCGCCCGAACGCGGCGGTCGCCGACAGCGCAGGCACGGCGCCGAACGATGCGTCGGTCGTGTCGGCGGTCAGCACGTCGGCGTGCAGCCGGGCTTCCGATCCGCTGCGGGGCCGCAGCGCGACCTCGACCCACGGGGTGATCGTGATGCCACCACCGGCCGCGGGGCTCACGCGGACCCCGACCGAGCCGGTCACCACACCCGCGGTGAACTCGATCGCGTCCCGGCCGGCGTTCGGCGTGCCGCCGACCAGATCGGCCAGGGCGGCCAGCCAGGCGTCGCGGCTCGTGTCGTCCGTGAAGATCGACTCGATCCACGCGATCGCGGCGTTGGCGCCACTCGTCAAGAGGTCGTCGAGGGGGAACGGCGGCAGGCCAGGAGTGGTCCGCAACCCGAACAGGGCCGCCAGCGCCGCGAACGGAGCGGTCGCAGGGTCGGACGGGTCCAGGGCGTCGGCCTGCGCCTGGAGGATGCCCACGACGAACTCGAGCACATCGGTCCCGACGTCGGCCAGGGAGTCGACGTTCAGCGCGAGATCCCTCGGCGCGGTCGTCCCCGGCAGTTGGAGCCGCTCGAGTTCGACGTCGAGCGCGAAGGAATCGCCCGGGTTCGTCGGGATCGCGAGCCCGACCGAGATGCCGCCCAGGAACGCTTCGCCCGGGGTGGGGCTCGCGGTCGAGATCACGACCTGGGCGCCGATCTCGATCCGCCCACCGACCGCGCCGAGCACCAGCCAGTCGGGCAGGCTGCCGGTGTCGGCGAGCGTGGTCTGGCCGGCACGCGGCAACTGGAACACCGGCACGTGGGCCCGGATCGCAACGGTCGGGGCGGCGCCGGTCGTCTCGTATTCGATGCCGAAGCCGACGCGGGCCGGCCCGTCGTCTGCCGCGACGACGGCGAACACGGTCGCTCCCGAGTCGCTGAAGAGCGGGACCCACGTGGCGCCGTCGTCGGTGGTGCGGTCGGGCGCGCCCAGCACCTCGTCGACGAACGCGATCAACGACTCGCGTTGGTGGTCGCTGTAGACGATCGAGGCGAGGCCCGGCGGCGACGCCGTCTCGTCGCCGAGCGGGTCGAGGAACCAGTCGCCGTTGAGCTCGCCGTCGATCGTCAGACCGACTGCTTCGGTCAGGTCGCCGAATGCACCGAGTTCGTCGCCGATGTCGAGTGACATGGTCAGGCCTCCGCCGTCAGTTTGTGGCGGGCGATCGGTTGCAGCAGCACGACATCGGGCGCGGCGCCGATGCTGCCCGGTACGAGCGGACGACCCCGATTGTCATTTCCGACGTCGGCGCAGATGACCCGGGCGGTCTCGAGGAGCGTCTCCCAGGCGAACGCCGTCAGTGGGTCGGTCCACACGTCGGTGATCGACCGCGGGCCTTGCAGGTCGGTGAACGTCGACATGACGAGACCGGCCCTGGCGGTGCGGGTCCCGACGCCGAACGGCATCGGGATCGCGACCTTGTCGCACTGGTCGCACTCGACCACCGCGGTCACGGTGATGACCCCGCTCGAGCAACTCACCGTCGTTTCGTCGCTGTGCACGAGCAGTTCGTTGTCGCCGAGCGTCCACACGACGGTCGGCGTCGCACCGACGGGGAGGTCGAGGACCAGTCGGATCACCGAGTTCATCACGGTCCTGAACTCGCCGATCGGCACGTCGAACTCGCTGTCGGTGAGCTGGCCCGGCTCGAGGGTGATGCCGTCACCGAGACGTTCGAACCAGTCGAATCCGCCGTCGATGACGATGAGATCGTCGATCAGCCCCATCGGTGGTCGCTTTCCGCGTCGAGCATCGTCGCCGCAGTGTCGGTTGCGGTGGCGCTCAGCCCCAGAGGAGGATCCGCGACAGGTAGCCGCCCATCACCGACCAGAACAGCACGCTGTAGCCGGTCTCGCCGACCCGATCGTTGAATCGGGAACCCAACGCCGTGGCCGCGATCATCACCGGGATCAGCGCCACGATGACGAGCCACTCGGCGCGACCGAGGAGCCCGGCTTCGGCGAAGATCGCGGTCTTCGTCGCATCGCCGACCAGCGACACCAGCGACGCGGCGCCCACCAGGTGTCTCCGGTCCAGGTCGAGCGATCGCAACGCCACTCCCTTCAACGGTCCCGACGTGCCGCTGAACCCCGACGTGAGCCCGGCCCCCAGTGCCAGTGGCGCCGCCCAGGCGGTGCGGCCAGGGACCTGGGCCAGTTCGGCGATCAACGTGAGCACGATGGCGAGGACGACCGCGACCTCGATGACGCGATCGGGTGCCGACAGCAACAGCGTCGCTCCCAGGGCCACGCCGACGAAGGTGAGCGCGACCACGCCGGCAGCGGCCTTGAACGGGATCACCCGGCGGTAGGTGACCACCTTGGCGACGTTGTTCATCGCCAGGAGGAGGGCGGCCATCGCCGCGCCCTCCTTGGTGCCGAGGATCAGCATCATGGTCGGCACCATGATCAGCGACCCGCCGAGGCCGGCCGATGCCGACACGAAGAACGCCGCCGGCACCGCGACGGCGACGAGCATGAGGACGAGTGGTGACATGGGTGGCTCCCGGTGTGTGCTCGATGGACGGTGGAGGTGGACCGGCCGACGGATCGATGTGGCCGAGATCGAGTGGGTCGCGCGTCGCGCCGAGGTCGACGACACCGGTGCCGGTGTCCAGGTCCAGATCGACGAATCGACCGGCCATGTCGTTGCCTCTCTTCCCCAGGTCGCCCCGGCGCACCCCCTGCGCCGACCGCGACCAGGCCATCACCTTCGCGCGAACGCGTGTGACCGTGCACCGAATTTCGCGGGGTCGAACGCGAGCGGTGTGCGATTCATGGATCCCCAGCTCGTGCAAGCGGTCGATGTTGTGCTGCGTCCCTGCTCCTGGCGGCTGCGCAGGCGGAGCTGGCACACGGGCGAGGCCGAGCCGCGTCTCGATCTCCGTCGTGGGATCGGGCTGGGCGCCACTGTCGGAGGCGTCGGCAGAGTGATCGGGTTCGGTCGGGAATCTGCGTGCGTCAGATCAGTCCCGCGGGCAGTGGCTTGTTGGTGTGGCTCCACTGTTTCGGTGACTGGCCGTACATGCGCTTGAACTCTCGGCTGAACTGCGAGGTGCTCGCGTAGCCCACGTCGCCGGCTGCTTCGCTGACGGTGGTTCCTCCGGCGATGCTCATGGCGGCGTTGTTCAGGCGGATCGCCTTGACGAACTGGATCGGGGACATCGTGGTGGCCTGTTTGAACTTGCGGTGGAACACGGCGCGGCTCATGCCCACATGTGTGGCCATGTCGTCGATGGTGATCGGTTCGTCGAGGTGGGACGACACGTGCTCGATCACCCGGGCGATCTCGTTTCCGACACCGAAGGCGCGCCGCGCCGCGGGGCCTGCTTCCCCTTTCAGGAGCGCGTAGTACACCTCGCGGAGCCGGGCGTCGCCGAGCACCGCCAGGTCCACCGGGTTGTCGCCGAGTCGAACGAGTCGCAACAGGGCGTCGGTGAACGCGTCGTCCCATCGAGCGAGGGTGATCCCCGGTGGGATCGGGCCGCCTTTGGGTTCTCGGATGGCGCCGGCCGCGTTCTCCATCGCGATGGCCAGTTCGGTCATCACTCTCGGGTCGAGCGCGATCTGGACTCCGAGGAGCGGGTCGTCGGGCGACGCCATCGGCGTCCCGGCCTCGACGGGCATCGAGATCGCACAGCACATGTACCGGTTGGCGTCGTAGACGTGTGACGTGCCGTCGACGATGGCTTCTTTGGTCCCGCTCACGATGGCCACGAGGGTGGGTTCGTACACGGCGGGGGAGCAGCGGACCGGTTCGGTGACGCGAAAGAGCTTCACGCCCGTCACCCCGGTGTCCACCAGGCCGTCCTCGCTGACCCGGTCCTCGATCAGTCGCCGGATCTGTTGCCTGCTCATGTGCGCAACGTAGTCGCGCGATGCGAAAAGGGAAATGCGAATGAGACGAATCGGCATGTAATGGCGATGTATCGGTCTGTTCAGGATCGAACCCGAGAGTTATCGTCGAATCGAAACCCACAACGACAGGAAGAGCAATGGCAGACACGACAACATTCGGACCGCACGGCTGGACGCCGGAACGCCTCGGTCCCCAGAACGACAAGACCTATCTCATCACCGGCGGGAACGCCGGCGCCGGGTTCGAGGCGACCAGGATCCTGCTCGGCAAGGGCGCCAAGGTCGTGATGCTGAACCGCAGCGCCGAGCGCTCCGAAGCGGCAGTCGCCAAGCTGAAGGAGGAATTCGGAACGGGTGCTGACGTGTCGTTCGTGCGCATGGACCTCGCGTCGCTCGACAGTGTCCGCACCGCCGCCGACGAGATTCTCGAGACCGTTCCACGCATCGATGCGCTCATCTGCAACGCGGCCATCGCGCAGGTCCCCGAACAGAAGCTCACCGTCGACGGCTTCGAGAGCATGCTCGGAACGAACCACTACGGCCACTTCCTCGTGAGCGGGCTGCTGTTCGAGCGCATCGAGGAATCGAACGGTCGCATCGTGGTGGTTGCCAGCCTCGGCTACAAGATGGGGATCCGCACGATGCAGTTCGACGACATGAACTGGGACGCCAACTACCACCAGAACAAGACCTACGCCCAGAGCAAGCTGGCGCAGATGATGTTCGCCTACGAACTCCAGGACCGGCTCGCAGCCGCGAACTCCGACGTCGAGGTCTACGTCTGTCACCCCGGCTCGTCGCGCACCTCGCTCATCACGACCAGCGGCAATCTGATGACCCGCATCATGTTCAAGCTCATGTCGATGTCGCCGATGGTCCAGTCCGCCGAGAAGGGTGCCTACCCCGAGGTCATGTGCGCCACCGAAGACGGCCTCGAGCAGCGAGCCCTCTACGGGCCGACCGGCAGGAACGAATGGGTCGGCCCTGTCGGCAAGGGGACACTCGAGCCGTTCGCCTACGACAAGGCGACCACGGAACGACTCTGGGAACTCTCGGAGAAGGAAACCGGCTTCGACTGGAAGCTCTGATCGAGCGGAACGACAACCGGTTCGATGGAAGTCGGACGACGTGGAGCGCGCGATCGCCCCTGGGATCAGCAGCTTGCGACGAGGGCGGCGTTGACGATCTGCTCGCTCGTCATGTCGAACTCGCGATGCAGGTCCTGGATCTTGCCGGATTGGCCGAATTCGTCGACTCCCACCGGAACGACCCGGGCCCCGAAGACGCTTCCGAGCCAGGAGAGGTGGTGGCTGGCGGCGTCGTGGACCGTGACGATCGGCAGGCGCCGTTCGTGCGGCTGCAACAGTCGTGCGAGGTGGAACGAGGGCGCCGCGGACCGGGCTCCGCGGCTAGCGTCGCGGAGGACGCCACGCCACTCGCTGAACATGCGATCGGAGCTGGTGATGTCGAGCACGAGCGCAGGGACACCTTCGGCCTCGAGCGCTTCGGCGGCTTCCAGGACCTCGGTGACGAGTGGGCCGCACGCCGCGATGATGACCTCGGCCGGGCGCTCACCGGACTCGCGCAAGCGGTAACCGCCGGCCAACACGTCGGCGCGCAACTCGTCGCCGCGCTGCTCGGCAAGATCTTCGAACGGGACCTGGTCGATCGGTCGGGTGGAGAGTCGCAGGTAGAGACTGTCGCCGTCCGGGGCGGAGAGGCGGCTCATCCCGTCGCACAGCAACCAGTCGAGAGCGCGTGCATAGGCCGGTTCCGCGTACGACAGGCCGGGGAGTTCGAGGCCGATCGACGGGGTGATACTGCTCTGGTGTGCGCCGCCCTCGGGCGAGAGCGTGACCCCGGCGGGAGTCCCGGCGAAGACGAACTTGGCACCGTTGTAGAGGGCGTAGACGAGTGCGTCCAGACCCCGGCACACGAACGGGTCGTACAACGTGCCGACCGGCAGCAGATGCTCTCCGTGCAGTTCGTGCGACAACCCGAGCGCGTGGAGCATCAGGAAGAAGTTCATCTCGCTGATCCCGAGTTCGATGTGTTGGCCCTCGGCGCTCTCCTTCCAGCGGAGGATGCGCTCGTCACCGAGGTAGTCGTGCTGACCGGTCGGGTGGAACACGCCGACCTTGTTGATCCATCCACCGAGGTTGGTGCTCACGCTGACGTCCGGTGAGGTGGTGACCATGCGACGTGCGATCTCAGGATGATCGGCGAGCCGCGCCAGGAGACGCCCGAACGTCTCCTGGGTGCTCACCGCCTTCTTCCGGGCAACCGTTCCGACCGACTCGGGAACCTCGATGATCGGCCGCGGTGCCGGAGCGACGTTGTTGATCTCGCTGCCCACGATCTCGCAGAGACGACCCTCATCGGACTGCGGATCGAAACGGTCCCACTCGTTGTCCGCGGTCAGCCCGAACGACGAGCGCAGTTCCGCCACCTGGTCCGTCGTCAGCAGCGCGGAATGGTTGTGCGGGTCGCCGGCAACGGGGAGTCCCCAGCCCTTGATCGTGTAGGCGAACACCACGCTCGGGCGGTCCGGGGTCTCGTCGCACTCGCGGTAGCTGTCGAGCAACTTCGGGATGTCGTGGCCACCGAGATTGTGGAGCAGCCCGCCGATCTCGGAGTCGTCCCACTGGGAGAGGAAATCGACCATCTCGGTGCTCGCACCCTCGAGGAACTTGCGGCGCAACTCCGCCCCGTCGACCCCGAACAACGACTGGTACTGCTCGTTCGACATCTCCTCGATGCGGTCACGGAGCCGTTCGCCACCTGGTCGCGCGAACGCCTCCTCGAGGAGCGACCCGTACTTCGCCTCGACGACGTGCCAGCCCGCGCCTTGGAAGAAGTCGATGAGCTTCTTGATCTTCTGTTCGGGGATGACGCGATCGAGACTCTGTCGGTTGGTGTCGACGACCCACATGACGTTGCCGAGTCCATGGAGTGCCGGGTCGCTGATCGCTTCCCACACGTTCCCCTCGTCGAGTTCGGCGTCGCCCGCGAGTGCGATGAACCGCGCCGGAGTCTGCTCCGCACGCTCGAAGTGGGTGTCGATGTACCGACGAGCCGACGCCGCGAACAACGGCGCAGTGACGCCGAGCCCGACCGATCCGGTCGAGAAGTCGAACACGTCGGGATCCTTCGTGCGGCTCGGATACGCCTGGAGCCCACCGAACTCGCGGAGCCGGGTGAGATAGGACGGATCGAGCTCGCCGCACAGGTACTTGATCGCGTGATACGCGGGTGATGCGTGCGGTTTGACGGCGACCTTGTCGGCGCCAGTCAGGTGAGCGAACCACAGGCTCGTCATGATCGTCACCATCGACGCCGACGACGCCTGGTGTCCACCGACCTTGATCTCGTCAGCGGGTCGGTCGTGATTCGCCGAGTCGATGATGCGCGTCGCCAACCACAGGAGGCGTTGCTGGATCGACTCGAGGGTGGCGACGTCGGGCGCGGCGGAGGTCGACGGTGGGGCGAACGCTGTTGTCACGAGAACACTGTGCCGAACCCGGAGCCTGGACGCAAGAAGTAGTCGCTAGGTCAACGACATTACGCAATGGATCGCCGCTGTAGCGCCGCTTGAGTAGATTCGTTGCGTGAAACGCAGCGATGAGGCACCCGTCGACTCGATCGATCGCGCGATCCTCGACCGGCTCACCGTCGATGCTCGCGCGACCTTCGGGCAGATCGGTGCCGCCGTCGGTCTGTCCGCCCCGGCCGTCAAACGGCGGATCGACAAGCTGGAGGAAACCGGGATCATCCGTGGCTACACCGCCGTGGTCGACCATTCCCGCCTCGATCGGCCGTTGGAGGCGTTCACCGAGCTGAGGTTCACCGGCGACGCGCGGGTCGACGAGATCGCCGCGATCGGCGAGGGGATCCCGGAAGTGGAAGCGGTGTTCACGATGGCCGGCGACCCCGACGCGCTCGTGTGGCTCCGAGTCCGCGATGTCCGCGACCTCAAACGGGTCGTCGATCGACTGCGCGGGTCCGGACAGGTCGCCGGGACGAAGACCATGATGGTGCTCGGGGCCACGACGTTCCCGTCCACCCTCTCGCCGTAGACGACGTGGTCAGAGGGTGAGGCTCTGGACGGCGTGTCCGCCGTCGACGCGGATCACGCTGCCCGTCATGTATGCCGACGCTTCGGAGACGAGCAACAGGAGTGGCCCGTCGAGGTCCTCGAACTGCCCGAATCGGCGCATCGGAATGGCGCGCTCGAAGCCGGCTGCCAGATCGGACCCGGTGAGGGCTTCGGTGGCGGCGGTGTGGATGTAGCCCGGGGCGAGGGCGTTGACGCGAATTCCGTGCCGTGCCGACTCGAGCGCCATCACCTCGGTGAGGCGGCTCACGCCACCCTTGCTGACCACGTAGGCGAACTGGCCCTTGATCGCCCGCTCGGCCGTGAGCGACGACATGTTGACGATCGTTGCGCCCACGATGTCGTTGCGGATCACCTGCTCGCTGAACAACTTGCTCATCATCCACACGCTCTTGAGGTTGGTGTCCATCACCCGGTCCCAAGCCTCCTCGTCGGATGTGAGATACGTGTCGGTCGATTCGACACCGGCGTTGTTCACGAGCGCGTGGAGGGGGCCCACCTCGGCCTCGGCGTCGGCGAGGAACGACCGGGCGCTCTCGGAGTCACACACGTCGAGCGGGAGTGCGAGTGCACGCCCTCCTCGATCGGTGATCTCGTCGACCCGCGTCGCCAGTCGATCGGCTCGCCGAGCACCCAGGACGACGGTCGCGCCATTGGCGGCCAAGGTCCCGGCGATGTGGTGGCCGATGCCGCTCGAGGCTCCCGTGACGATGATCGCCTTTCCGGTGAGATCGACGCCCAGTGTGGAGGGGGACGGTTGGTTCGTGGACATCGGTTCCTCGTGATCGATCGGCTTGCGGCGTCGTACTGTAGGTCACCCTTCGACGAGCACCGGCGGGGTGGCTTCGCTCATCTGCTCGGCGATCACCTCGTCGGGCGTCGTGATGAGCATCTCGTAGACCTCTTGGGGAATGCCGCGCTGCCAGGGCAGCGACGGGTCGAAATCGGGCTGCTCAACGGCGGTGTCAGGCGACGCGTACTCGGCAGGCTTGCGGTAGCGACTGAGCTCGTCGGGCGAGATGCCGGCGAGTTCGACGACCTCCGGGTCGATCCAGGCCCGCCCGTCGATCGGTTTCGCTGAGGTGGCCACCTCGAGAGTCAGGTCCTCCGGGCCGGCGAAGTAGATCGAGTGGCACATGCC
>NZ_BAOL01000066.1 GCF_000350145.1 Ilumatobacter nonamiensis YM16-303
CGCACGGAGCGCCGGAGAAGATCACGAGAACGGGTGGGTCGGGTGAACCACGGGGGCGCGATGCTGGTCGTGCGATCCAGTCGTAGAGTCGTCGCCGTGGACGCACCGCGCGCCAGGACGCGACTCTTCGGACAGCGGATCGCCGTCGCGGTGATCGCGGCGCTGGTGATCGCGGCGTGCGGATCGCGCGACGTCCTGGTCGTCACCGAACGCGCCGATCAGATCCCGGCGGCGGCTCCCGACGACCCGTTCCAGCCCTCCGACGATCCCGTCGACCCCGCGGATCCAGCGGACCCTGCCGACCCGTCGACGACGGAACCCACCGAGCCCACCGATCCCCCGAACCGCAACACGACGATCGAGCCGGCCGACCCGATGGGCGAGCCCGACGACCCCCAGATCGATCCGGCCGACATCGACCCCGGCGCGATCAACTTCGGCGAGAACAAACCCGAGCGCACCTACGACGGATTCCTGCTCGCTGCGCTGTCCGACATCGACACCTGGCTGCGCGCCGAATTCGAGCCGGTGTTCGGTCTCCCGTACCAGCCACTCGAGGGTCAGGTCTTCGCCGGCTACCCCGAGCGCACCTCAGAGCTTCCCGGATGCGGCGAACCCGTCACGAGCTATCAGGAGCTACGCCAGTTCGTCGCGTTCTACTGCCCGTTGGGCGACTTCATCGTGTACGACGACGACCCGGACGGGCTCCTCGGACAACTCGCCACACAGTTCGGTGCGGCCACGATCGGCATCGTGCTCGCACACGAGTACGGACATGCAGTCCAGTCCCGGATCGGCGCGTTCGACAACCCACTTCCCACCGTCACGACCGAGCAGCAGGCCGATTGCATCGCCGGAGCCTGGGCCGGTCGCGCCGCGGGCGGCGCTGCGGAGGGCGTTCCGTTCGACGACGACGACATCCGGGCCGGGCTGATCGCGATGATCGAGGTCCAGGACCCCGTCGGAACGAACCCCAACGAGCCCGGCGGACACGGCTCGGGGTTCGACCGGGTCGGCGCGTTCCAGGTCGGTTTCCAGGAAGGCCTCGCTCGATGTGCACAACTGCTCGACGAGCCACTTCCGCTCACTCCGCTTTTCGGCACGGTCGCCGACCAACGCACCGAGGGCAACGCCGCGTTCGGGTTCGGCGACGACGAGCTGTTCGGATTCCTGGTCCCCGACCTCAACCTGCTCTACGACAACGACCTCGATGCCCAGTTCCCGAACTTCGAACCGATCACCCTCGAACCGGTCTCATCGATCGACGAGGTCGATTGCGCGGTCCCGTTCGGACTGTTCGAGCTCGGCGTCGAACTCTGCGCGGAGACCAACACCGTCTACCTCAACGAGCCGGTCGCGCGCGAGCGATATGTGATCGGCGATTTCGCTCCGGGGTACCTGCTCGGAATCGTGTGGGCGGAGGCGGCCCAGCAGTCGAACGATTCGACCGTGACGGGCGAACAACGCCAACTTCGAAACGACTGCCTCGTCGGCTCGTGGGTCCGATCGGTCATTCCCGTCATCGACGCGAACGGACTCCCGGTGCTCGACGAGAACGGGTTCATCACCCTCCCGGAACCGCGGGACCCCGGCCGCGACGCACGGGCATCCCCGAACGATCTGACCGAGGCGCTCCAGATGGCCATCCTCATCGGCGATCCGACGAACGACACCGACGTCCTTGGCTCCGCGTTCGAGAAGATCAGTGCGTTCCGGCTCGGCACGCTCCAGGGCATCGACGCCTGTTTCTGACCAGGCGCTCAGGTCAACCGTTCCGCGAGCAGTGCCGCGAGTTCGATCGGTCGGTCGCCCTGCACACTGTGACCAGCGCCGTCGACCACGTGCACGGTCAGCTCGGGCTGACGTCGGCGAGCTTCGGCCACGTCGTCGTCGTCCACCACCGGCGAGAGCGACCCTCGGACCAACGTCATGGGGCTGGCGACCGCACCGAAGTCGTCCCACATCGGCGAGCCGGCGAGGTCCGACTCCTCGAGGTCGCGGGAACGAACGTGACTCGAACGGTCGTATCGCCACTGCCACGATCCATCCGACTCTTGACGTGCGTTGTGGAGGATCCCGCGCCGGAGTGACGACTCCGACCGCGTGGGATTGAACTCCATCGTCCGCTCGAGGAGCGCGTCGAAACTCGCGAATTCCTGGGGACCGTCGACGAAGTCGATCACCGCCTTCGCCTTCTGCTGGTTCACGCCCGGGGTGATGTCGACCAGCACGAGGTGACGGACCAGTTCGGGGTGGCGAACGGCGAGTTCCATCGACGTCAAGCCCCCGAGTGACATCCCGACGACGAGCTGTGCCGTCGGAGCCTGCGCCTCGATCGCCACGGCGATGTCGTCGGCGAGGTTGATCGGTGTGTAGGCGCCGTCGTCCCGCCAGCCCGAGTGGCCGTGGCCCGGCAAGTCGATCGCGAGCGCGTTCCGGCCCAAAGCGAGCGCCACGGTGTCCCAGGTGTGTGCGTTCTGAGCACCACCGTGCACGAACACCACCTCGACCGGTCCGGTTCCCCAGCGCAGTGCACTCACGCGACGTTGCGCGTCGCCGTCGAGCGCGGTCTCGACCCGCACGACCTCCGGAAGATCGGTCAGCCCGAGGTCGAACTCGGCGACGTTCTCGTGGAACAAGGAGAACTCGTCGTACTCGGCCCGGTCGTCAACGTCCATCCGGCGATCGTACGGATTGCCCACCCCGCGAACGAACCGGCCTCCGTTCTCGTCGCGGATCGACCCACCGCCCGGGCCGGATCGCGACGAGAACGCTGGGCGACCGGGCGAGCCGTTGTCGAGCTGCCCGTCGCGGTCAGGGAGCGGCGGGCGCAGCGGTCGGTGGCGTCGGTACGACCGTGGTCGTGGTCGTCGTCGTGGTCGTGGTGGTGGTCGTGGGCCGAGCGGTGCTGGGTGGGGTGGGTGGAGCGGTCGCCGGTGGCGCGGTCGACGGTGGCGCCGGCGTGGTGGTCGACTCGGCGACGGTGGTGGTCGTCTCGGGCGTCGTGGTCGTCGTCACGTAGTCGGGATCGAGCCAGTTGAACGTGGGCGGCGGGGAACCGTTCTCCTCGGGTTCCTTTTCACCGTCCCACACGAAGACCTGGTCGCCCATCGAGAGCAACTCCTGGAAGTTCTCGGAGATCCCCATCGGAATTCGGATGCACCCGTGTGATGCGGGCTGCAGCGGGACGTTGAGCGCGCCGTGGATGGCGATCCCGTAGTTGAAGTACACCGGATTCCACATGCTCCCGAGGGCGCTGTCACGGATGCCCTCGACCTGGCGGTAGTACTCGAACACGCCACCCGGCGTGTTCGAGATCCCGCACTCGCCACGCTCGATCGGCTCCTCGCCGTCCCGGTTCCCGTACTCGCCGACATCGATCGTGACCTCCTCGCACCACTCCTCGTTGGTGCCACTCGACATGTGGGTGATCAGCACCGGGACGTCGTCCTGGAAGATCGCGAGAACCTGCTCGGGCAGGTACACCTCGGTGTGGTTCTTGGTGGCGTTCGGTCGGCGCGGTTGGACGGCGAACGGTTCCTGCATCGCGGACCACATGTCGGGCGTGACCTCGCCTGTCGGCTGGTTGCTCTCGACGCCGAGCACGAGTTTCTCGTACGCCCAGACCGACTTGATCGTCTCGTCGCCGTAGATCCCGTCGATCGGACCGGGCGCGAAACCGAGGTCGGTGAGCCGTTGCTGAACGTCCTGGACGTCGCTGCCGGCCACGCCCTTGCGCAACGTGCGGTCGAGGAGCGTCTTGGTGGTGGGCGCCGTGGTCGGGACCGCGGCGATGACGTCGGGAACCGAGTCGGGAACAGCAAGTGCGGTCGAGGGCGTCACCGGGTCGTCGCCTGACACGGACTCGCCGTCGCCGTTGCCGAGCGCAACTCCTGCCACGATCACGATGCCGAGGACCGCGATGGCGGCACCAGCTGGCAACCAGCGGGCGGCGGGAGGCGGCGAAGTTTCCTGGTTCACGTTGCTCGCGGCATCATCGAGTCGGGCATTCGCCGCTTCGGGAACGATATCTCGCGCCGACCCTCACGTCCGGTCGGATTGCCCCTGTTTTCGGAGGGTCGCAGCGGATCGGTCAGTCCTTGCGCAGGGCCTCGATCGCATCGAGGTCGCTGCGGAGTTCCCGCATCTCGCGGAGAATCGTCCAGATGATGCCCGGCGAACTGAGCGTCGACTCGCCGCGCGTCCGCGGGAAGTAGTCAACGCCGAACTGCAGCATCTCGAAACCGAGGCGCGTCGACCGGATGACCAGCTCGGCGTCGATGAAGGAACCCTCGCTCTGCAGTTCCACGTGCTCGAACAGCCGCGCCCGACAGAGCTTGAAGGCGAAGTTGATGTCGCGCGCTTTCACGCCGAACATCGACCGGATGAGCAGGTTGTACACGAACGTGTAGACCAGCCGCAGGTACCCCTCGCCGGTGCGGTCGAAGCGGTAGGCGCTGACGAGGTCGACGTTGTAGTCGCTCAACAGACGCACGGCGCGCGGGAGTTCGGCCATGTCGAAGGGCAGATCGGCGTCGGTGTACAGGATGAGGTCGCCGGTCGCCGATTCGAACCCGGTCTTGATGGCACCGCCGAGCTTGCGGTTCTTCGCATGATGGACGACACGGACGCGCGGATCCTCGGCGGCGAGGCGGTCGGCGATCTCGGGCGTCCGGTCGGTGGACGCGTCGTCGATCACGATCAGCTCGTAGTCGCCGATGTCGCCCCGCTCGAGCAGACCACGCGCCGCTCGGTGGCCGGCATCGAGCGCGCGCTCGATGTACAGCTCCTCGTTCCACATCGGATAGAAGATCGAGAGCTTCTCGAACCGTTCCGTCGTCGATACGGACTCCATGGTCGGAACGTCGATCATCGCGGTCGCAGGCTACTGGCGCACGCCCGAGGCGCACGGCGCGGGTCGGACGGTGCGTGGCGCCAGTATCGTGCGCTGCGATGTCGACGACGCCCAGCGAATCCGCCGACGCGCTGCCGCTCCCTCCGCCCGACCCCGCGAGCCGCACCACCCCCGCCGCTCCGGTGGCCCCCGCCGCTCCGGTGGCGGTCCAGGGCCGCCCGGGCGATCTCACGCCGTCGTGGCGCCTCCTCCTCGGGCTGGCGTGGGTGCTCGCGTTCTTCGCGTACGCCGCGATCTGGAACGCGAGCGTGCAGATCGGGATCGGTACGTGGTGGATCGGCCCGCGCGCGCAGCCGACGTTCCTGCTGGTCAAGCTTCTTCCGTTCCTGCTGTGTCTGGTCATGCTGCTGTGCATCATCTACAACACCCCACGGCTGGTCCTGATCAGTGCGATCGGGACCGGTTTCGCCGTGGTGGGAGCGGTCCCGGACTTCTCCCGCTCGATCGGACTGGGGATCGCCGAGATGACCGTTGCGGGGTTGTTGGCAATCGTCACCGCGACCGCCCTGACCGGTCGTTATCGGGTCGCGCCGGCCACCGATCCCGTCGATCCCACTGCTGACGCCGAATCGGACGTGGTCGTGTCCGGGCCGCCCTCGACGCTGCCTCCCGCACCTCACTGACGGATTCCACCGACGATCCGATCACCGATTCCCGTCGGGCTCGGAGACCGTGCCGTTATCGTCTCGGCCGTGTCCGACGCCCCGAACGAGCCGCAGAACCCGAAACCCCCGTCCACCGCGAAGGTGTTGACGAAGCTCCCCGCGGGCGAGCGAGTCGGGATCGCGTTCTCCGGCGGACTCGACACGTCGGCCGCCGTCGCCTGGATGCGCGAGCGCGGTGCGATGCCCTACACCTACACCGCGGACATCGGACAGTACGACGAGCCGGACCTCGCGGGGATCCCCGATCGGGCCAAGCTCTACGGCGCCGAGGAGGCCAAACTCGTCGACTGCCGCGACGAGCTGGTGCACGAAGGTCTGATCGCGTTGCAGTGCGGTGCGTTCCACATCCGAACCGCCGGCCGCACCTACTACAACACGACCCCGCTCGCGCGGGCGGTCGCCGGCACCTTGCTGGTCCGCACGATGCACGAGGACGGCGTCGACATCTGGGGCGACGGATCGACCTACAAGGGCAACGACATCGAGCGGTTCTACCGCTACGGCTTGCTGGTCAACCCGGTGCTCCGGATCTACAAGCCGTGGCTCGACCCCGAGTTCGTCGACGAACTCGGCGGCCGTCAAGGCATGAGCGAGTTCCTCGTCGAGCGCGGACTTCCGTACCGCGACCCGGTCGAGAAGGCGTATTCGACCGATGCGAACATCTGGGGAGCCACCCACGAGGCGAAGTCGCTCGAGGAGCTCGACGCCTCGATGGAGATCGTCACACCGATCATGGGCGTCCCGCACTGGGACCCCTCGGTCGAGATCGAGCCCGAAGACGTGACGATCGGTTTCGAGGAGGGCTGGCCGACGACGATCAACGGCGCAACGTTCGCGTCACCGGTCGACCTGGTGATCGGAGCGAACTCGGTCGGCGGCCGCCACGGGCTCGGAATGAGCGACCAGATCGAGAACCGGATCATCGAAGCCAAGTCGCGCGGGATCTACGAGGGGCCCGGCATGGCGCTGCTCCAGATCGCGTACGAACGCCTCCTCACGGCGATCCACAACGAGAACACGCTCGAGAACTACACGACGATGGGACGCCGCCTGGGGCGCCTGCTCTACGAGGGCCGTTGGTTCGACCCGCAGTGCCTGATGCTGCGCGAGCCGCTGATGCGCTGGGTCGGTGCGGCCGTCACCGGCGAGGTCACCGTCCGGCTGCGTCGCGGCGACGACTACTCGATCACCAACACCGTCGGCGAGAACTTCACCTACGAGCCGAACCGCCTGTCGATGGAGCGGGTCCACGACGCTCCCTTCGGGCCGCTCGATCGCATCGGCCAGCTGACGATGCGCAACCTCGACATCGCCGACACCCGCGACAAGCTCGACGTGTACCGCAAGGTCGGCACACTCGGCGCCGGCGACATCACCCCCGCCCTCGACCCCGCCGACTGACCGCGACCTGGCACGATCGGTGGGAACCGCTGGTCCCCGAACGACGTCAGAACAGGATGATCACGAAGATGCATTCGTTCCGATCGATGATCGCCACCGCGCTGGTCGCCGCCGTTGTGCTCGCTGCGTGCGGTTCCGACGAGACTGATCAACCGTCCGCGTCCACCGATGCCGCCAGCGACACGATGAGCGATCCCACGGTCGGCACGGTGCCCTCTTCGGGCGACGTGCTGGGTACGGGCAATGTCGGTGGACCCGTCGTCGACCCGAAGCCACACCCGATCGACGGAATCGACATCGCCGAGTCGTACCCAGAGCAGCTCGTCGTGCGGTTCACCTCCGGTGACCCGAACTGCACCGCCGCCGACGCGACGGCAACCGCCGACGGTGACGAGGTCGTGGTCGCCCTCCTGGTGGGAATCACCGAGGACGCGCTCGCTCGGTCATGCCTCGCCGGTGAAGTGGAGCAATCGGTGACGGTCGCGCTCGACGAGGGCCTCGACGGTCGCGAGGTCGTCGTCTCCTGATCCGCGCGCAGCCGGGATCCTCGGTGCGACGGATCAGGCCTTCACGAGACAGAACGGATGGCCCGCCGGGTCCGTGAAGACACGCCATGCGTCGGGACTCGGTTGCGTGGCACTCTTGGCGGCGCCGAGTTCGAGAACCTGACGCTCGCCGACGTCGAGGTCGTCGACGCGGAAGTCGAGGTGCGCCTGCTGTGGGGTGCCGTCCGGCCAGTCCGGGGGATGGTGGGTCGGATCGAGTTGGAACGCGATGTTCGCGCCGGCGGGAAGCCGCAACTCCACCCAGTCATCCCCGGATTGCGTGATCTCACCGCCGACGACTCCGGCGTAGAACGACGCCAGTGCGTGCGGATCCCGGCAGTCGAGCGCCACGAGCTCGAAGGAAGCAAAGGCCATGGCATCCGACGGTAGCCGCCACGTCGCTGACTCGATTCCGCACCACAGCGGCGGCACACGACCGGACAGTGCGACGTCGACGGGTCGCCATGGGGATGCGGCGTCAGTCGCCGAGCAACCAGTTCAGCTCGGTGCGCATGTCATCGGGATCGGCGTCCGGGGTCGGTTCGGTGAGGTAGACCTCCCAGAACTCGTCGGTCGGAACCAGGCCTTCGTCATCGACCCACGCCCGCAGGCGTTCCCACGATTCGGAGAGACGTTCGTAGTTTCCGACATGGACCGCGCGAGCCACTCGTCCTCCGGGCAGCCGACCGAGCATGACCAGCCCCTCCGGATCGGCGGTGGGTTCGGTCCGGAACCCGACTTCGACGTCGGCCGTCTCGCCCGGCGCGCCCCGATACATCGCGTGGGCGGGAGCGACGATCGTCAATTCCTGACGCTCGATCACCTCGGCGAGCATCGTGAACGAGCGGTCGAAGAAGTCTCTGATCTCGGCCATCGGGACCACCTCCCGCATGGACATCGTCACCTGCGGCTCCGCGTCGACGATCTCGGGCGCCTGCTTCTCGGATGTTCCGTTCCTCATGTCGGAGACGTACCCCCGATGTTCCGCGGTCGAACCTCCGCCGAAACCGACCGATTGGAGAGGCTCGGCGCGCGCTCGAGCGGCCGTTCGCCGTGGATGATGCACCTCGATGTCGGCGTCAGCTGGGCCGAGGCACAGGGCGCCGTGCTGTCACACCATCAACCGCAGGACGCCGTGAGGGTGATGCTCGATCCTGAGGGTCATCCGTTCTGTCTCTTCCTCGACGACTCGCTCTGACCGGCCGGGAGATTCGGAAGGACGGGAGCGAGATCGTCCGGGATCGGCATTCGTTCCGACAGTGGCGTTCGTGCTCGACCGTCGTTGCCCGTCGGGATGCGCCCGGTCACCGACGCTGGCCCGGCGAGAAGCGCACGCAGCACTTGGCCGGCGGCTTCCCCCGGGTCACGTTCGATGAGGGCACGGCGCAGCATCGCGATGTGACTCCCGATGTGCGGGATCGCATCGGGCTGGGCGAGCACGTGGGCCCGTTCGAGATGGCGCCACCCTGCGGATCCATCGTCCTCGGCGAAGGCGCGGCGGGCACGATCGCGTTCGGTCCGGTAGGCCGCACGCCGACGGGCGGAGTCGGCGTTCACGAACAGCAGCTGTCGGACGACTCGGACAGAATCGCCGAGGGCGGAGCACAGCACACGTCGCCGCGCAGCGCCGTTCGGCCCTCGCGCACAGCGAGCCCGGCGATGACGAGCCCGGCGATCGGATCAGCCCAACTCCAACCCAACGTGGAGTTGAGCACCAGGCCGACCAGCAGGACGGCGGAGAGGTAGCTGCACAAGAGCAACTGCTTGGAGTCGGCCACCACGCTCGCCGATCCCAGTTCCTCACCGAGGCGACGCTCGACCACGGAGGCGATCGGCATGATGACCAAGCTGAGTGCGGCGAGCCCGATCCCGAGGGAGCTGTGATCGGCCTCGCGACCTCCGGTCAGTGACAGCACCGCGTCGACGGTCACGTACGCGGCGAGCGCGAAGAACGAGTAGGCCACGATGTGGAGGGCCCGCTGCTCGCGGTCGCTCGGTGTGTGGTGGGCGTACTGCCACGTGATCGCGAGCGCGGACGTCACCTCGACGATGGAGTCGAGCCCGAAGCCGACGAGTGCCGTCGACGATGCGAGGGCCCCGGCCGCGATGGCGGTCGCTGCTTCGAGCACGTTGTAGACGATCACGGCGCCGACGAGCAGTCGGACACGACGCTGCAGGACCGCTGTTCGGTCGACGGACGGGGCGAAGGCGACGTCAGCGCTCACAATCGGTCTCCACGGCCACTTCGAGGAGGTTGCGGATCGCCTGAGCGAGGTTGGGGTCGGCGATGTCGTAGCGGATCTGACGCCCTTCCGCGGTTGCGCTCACCAACCCGCATCCCCGCAGACACGCGAGGTGGTTGCTCGTGTTGGAGCGCGTCAACCCGAGCGATGCGGCCAAATCGCCGGGGTAGGCCGGCCCGTCGAGCAGCGCCACGAGAATGTTGCAGCGCCCGGGATCGGCGAGCGCTCGACCGAGTCGGTGCAGTGCCGCATGACGATCGGTAAGTGTCAGCACACAGTGAACTATACAGCGCTGACTGAATCATGGTCAACGGGGCGTCGCTGGAAACTGCGCGATCGCGCTGACGACTAGGTTCGCGAAATGCCCCTTTCCGCCACGCTTGCTGCTTCGCCAGGCATCTACTTCGGGACCGGCGACGGTCCTGAGAGCGGACCGTTCGTGTCTCGGATCGACGTGAAGCGATTACCGAACGGTGGGATCTCCATCGACTACGAGGCGACCTCGCGCGAGCAGGGTGTTCAACATCGGGAGCACTCGCTCCTCGCACCGGGCCCCGACGGCCGAGATCGGCTGTACATCGCTCACTCCGAGGCTCCGTTCGTGACAGAAATGATCGCGATCGAAGCGAACTCGGGCCGCTTCGTGCAGGCACAGCCCGCTGGCCCGCTCGTGATGGAGGTCGTTGTCGAGGTACCCGAGCCCGGCCGAATCACGTACGCCTGGTGGTGGGCCCGAGGCGAGGATGCACCGACGGAACAGTCGAAGGCCGACGCCCGGATCGTTGATCAGTAGACCCGGTCTGCCGGGCGATCTTCCCGACCCGGTTCCGGAGCAACCGGCGAGACGGAACCGGGTCGAGAAACCGAACGGCGCCCGGGATCGTCGATCTCATTTCTCTGTCACACCCCTCCCGTACACTTGTTCGTATGAGGTCATCTTGCCAGGCAGAGCAGATCAGGCGCCTCGCCAATCTGCGCGATGCCGTCGTGGCCGGCGACGTGGACGACCATGCAGAACTCGAGGCCGGTCTCGGCACGATCACCTCGCTGCGTTCGTGGTTGGCAGCGACCGAGTCGGTCCTCGTCGGGGCGCTGGCCACGGCCGCCGCGTTCCCCGAGGCGTCGATCGCCGGAGCGGGGCGATGCTCGCTGCGGGACGCGGCCGCCACGACCGAACGGGCAGAGACCCTCGGGCAGGCGACCTCGTTCAGTGAGGCCCTGACCCGCGGAACGATCACCACCGGCCACGTCGACGAGCTGACCCGCGCCGGCAAGCGCCTCGACGACAACCAGCGCGACGAGTTGTTCGATCGATCCGAGTCGTTGCTCACGGCGGCGACCGATGACACCGTCGAACAGTTCCGTCGCCGACTGAGTCGAGAGGTCAATGCAATTCAGCGTGACGATGGTGAAGCCCGACTCGCTCGCCAACAGCGCGCTTCCCGGCTGTCCAGCTGGGTCGACAACGACGGCATGTGGAATCTGCGCGCCTCGTTCGATCCGCTGACCGGCGCGCGATTGCATCGACGACTCGACCGCGCCCTCGACGCGCTGTTCGCCGAGACGACACCCGCGACGTGTCCGACCGATCCCGTCGAGAAGCAGAAGCACCTGAAGGCGCTCGCCTTGGCTCACCTCATCGAGCAGGACCCCGATCGCCGTCGGGGCGCCCGAGCCACCGGCGCGAGCGAGATCGTCGCCGTGATCGACATCGATCGCGACAACGGCCACGGCGAGCCGACCGTCGACTGGGGACTGCCGATCGAGCTCCCCGTGCGTGTACTCCGGGAAATGGCCGATGCTCGATCCCACCGGTGCCAGGACGGCAACGTGTCGGTCGTCGCGGTTCGCAACGGCATCGTCATCCACGCTCCCGGCGAACTCGACCTCGGGCGAGCAGCACGACATGCGACCCGTGATCAACGCCGGGCGTTGCGGGGCCTGTACCGCACGTGCGCCATCCCCGGCTGCACCACGCACTTCGACCGATGCAAGGTGCATCACGTCGAATGGTGGTCACGGGGCGGGACCACCGACTTCCAGAATCTCCTTCCGGTCTGCGTGCATCATCACCACAAGATTCACGACGCCGACTGGCAGG
>NZ_BAOL01000065.1 GCF_000350145.1 Ilumatobacter nonamiensis YM16-303
TCGGTTGAACCATTCCGTGTCAGACACCCGATGGTCCGCGGAGGGCGGCGAGGCCGGGGAGGTCACCGTTCTCGAGGAGTTCGAGGCTGGCACCGCCTCCGGTGGAGACGTGGTCGACCTCGTCGTCGAGGCGGAACTGAGCGAGCGCTGCGGCAGAGTCTCCACCGCCGACCACGGTGAACGCCTTCGTGTCGGCCATCGCCTGCGCGACGGTGCGGGTACCCGATGCGAACCGTTCGTCCTCGAACATGCCCATCGGGCCGTTCCAGAACACCATCCGCGCGTCCATGATCACGTCGGTGAACGCCGCTGCCGACCCGGGTCCGATGTCGTAGCCGATGCAGCCCTCGCCGAGACGCGACCCGAACTGGGCGAAGTTGCCGGCGGCGTCGGTCCCGGTGATGTCGTCGGGCAGGTGGATCGTCTTGCCCATCGACTCCGCCTTCGCCAACAACTCCGCGCAGGTGTCGACCATGTCGGGCTCGAACAACGAGTTCCCGATCGGCTTGCCCTGAGCGGCGAAGAACGTGAAACACATCGCCCCGCCGATGATGATCGAGTCGACCGTCTCGAGCAGCGCCTCGATCACCCCGAGCTTGTCGGAGATCTTCGCGCCGCCGAGCACCGCGACGAACGGGTGCTTCGGCTTGTTGCGCAACCCCAGCAGGACGTCGACTTCCTTCTCCAGCAGGCGCCCCATCGCGGACGGGACGTGCTGCGGCGGTCCGACGATCGACGCGTGAGCGCGGTGTGACGCGCCGAACGCGTCGTTGACGTAGCCATCGATCCCGTCGACCAACTCGGCCACGAACGCGTCTCTGTTACCGGTCTCGCCCGGATCGAAACGCAGGTTCTCGCGCAGGTCGACACCGGGCGCCAACTCGGCGAGCCGGGCGCGCACCGGATCCATCGAGAACTCCGGATTCGGTTCGCCCTTCGGTCGGCCGAGGTGGCTGGCCGTGACGACGTTCGCGCCGCGTTCGGTCAACCATTCGATCGTCGGGAGCGCGGACTTGATCCGGAAGTCGTCGGTGATCTCACCGTTGTCGAGCGGAACGTTGAAGTCGGTTCGCACGAGGATGCGTTTGCCCGACAGGTCTCCGCCGAGTTCGGCTTCCAGGTCCTCCAGCGTCGGGATTCCGCTCACTTCTTGACTTTGGAACCGGTGAACACGGTCATGTCGACGAGGCGGTTCGAGTAGCCCCACTCGTTGTCGTACCAACCGTTGACCTTGACCATCTTGCCCTGCACGTGGGTCATGCCCGCGTCGTAGGTGCAGCTCGACGGATCGGTGACGATGTCGCTCGAGACGATCGGCGCCTCGGTGTAGCTGAGCACGTCCTTGAGCGGGCCGGTCTTGGCCGCCTTCTTGAACGCAGCATTGATCTCCTCGACCGTGGCCGACTTCTTCAGGTTGGCCGTGAAGTCGGTGAGCGATCCCGTCGGCACCGGCACGCGCAGCGCCCCACCGTCGAGCTTGCCCTTCATCGTCTCCATCACGAGCGACGTGGCACGCGCCGCGCCGGTCGACGTCGGGATGATGTTGATCGCCGCAGCACGCGCTCGGCGCAGGTCCTTGTGCGGGCCGTCGACGAGCGACTGGTCGCCGGTGTAGGCATGCACCGTGGTCATGAGGCCTTCGACCACACCGAAGTTGTCGTCGAGCACCTTGACGAGCGGCACGATGCAGTTCGTGGTGCAGCTCGCGTTCGAGATGACCTTGTGCTTGCTGATCCGGAAGTCCTTGTGGTTCACGCCGTACACGAACGTGGCATCGGCTTCCGAGCACGGTGCCGACACGATGACCAGCGGCGCACCTGCGTCGAGGTGGGCACCAGCGGCGTCACGCGAGTTGAAGAAGCCGGTCGACTCGATGACGACATCGACACCGAGATCGCCCCACGGAAGGTCACCCGGATTGCGCTCGCTGAGCACCTTCAGCGTGTCCGATCCGACCTTGATGCCACCCTTCACGGCCTTGACCGTTTCGGGAAACACGCCGAGCACCGAGTCGTATTGGAGCAGGTGCGCCATCTGGTCGAGGGAGCCCAGGTCGTTGACCGCGACGAAATCGATGTCCGCGCCCTGAGCCTTCGCTGCGCGGAAGAAGTTCCGACCGATCCGACCGAAGCCGTTGATGCCGACGCGAACTGTCATGTTGTGATCCTTTGTGTGGTGCTTGCGGGGGGATGCTCGGCGCGTCTGCGCAGACCGATCGGCTGCCACGTCGAACGAAGCCGACTGTAGTCGTCCCCGGCCCGGCAGGCCGCAGAATCAGCGAGCGACGTCGCGGTGCGAGGCGCGTACGGCGACCCCGCGCGCCCGAAGCCGACCAGCGAGCTCCTCGGCGATGGCGACGGAACGATGGCGGCCACCGGTGCAGCCCACGGCCACCGTCAGATACGCACGACCCTCTTTCTCGTACTGCGGCAGCAACGCGCCGAGCAACTCTTCGAACCGGTCGACGAAGTCGGAACCCGCAGCGGTCTCGAGCACATGGTCCCGGACCTTCGGATCGTGACCGGTGAGCGGTCGGAGCTCGGGTTGCCAGTGCGGGTTCGGAAGGAACCGGACGTCCATCACGATGTCGGCGTCGAGAGGCAGACCGTGCTTGAACCCGAAGCTCTCGACCGACACCTGGAGCCGGGACACCGTCGATTCGGCGAACGCTGCGACGAGACGCTCCTTCAACTGGTGCACGTTGAGGTCCGTCGTGTCGATCACGAGATCCGCAGCGGCACGCGCCGGATCGAGCTGCTCGCGTTCGAGTTCGATCGACTCGACGAGACCCGCGGCCCGATCGGCGAGCGGGTGCCGACGACGAGTGGCGTCGTAGCGCTTGACGATCTCGGCGGTCGACGCGTCGAGGAACAGAACGGTGACCTCGTGACCACTGGCGCGGACCTCGCCGACCGAACTGAGGAGTTCGTCGTGATTGCGGCCGGCCACCAGCGCGAGCCGCGGGATATCACTTCCCGGCTTGGCCGCGAGATCGATGATCGTGTTGATGAGCGTCGTCGGGAGGTTGTCGACCACGTACCAACCGAGGTCTTCGAGTACGTCGGCTGCGCCCGATCGGCCGGCGCCGGACAATCCGGTGATGAGGACGATCTCCGCCATGCCCCCAGCGTAGGTGCTCAAGCGGACTTCGTCAGCCGGAGGTACAACAACCGCGGGAACGCCGCGCTGGCCTCGTAGCCGGGGCCCTGATCGAGGAAGCTGTCCGGAGGTGCCGGCTCGACCATCCGGTCGATCCTCAGTCCGTTCCGGGCCAGTGCATTCACGTATCGCGAGAGCGGCCGATGTACGAATCGGATCCGCACACCCAACTCCACCTCTTCGACCGTCTCGATCTCGTCGAGGTACGGCCCGAGGCGCCAGTACTGCTCGGGTGGGTCGACGAGATGGTCGTCGACCCACACGCTTCCCGGCGCCTGCAGGATCGGATGGTTCAGGAAGAAGCAGAACCGACCACCGGGTTCGAGCACGCGGGCGACCTCGGCGATCGCCTCGTCGACGTCGTCGATGTGTTCGAAGACGAGGCACGCAACAGCGGCGTCGAAGGCCCCGTCGCCGAAGGGCAGACCCGACGCCGATGCCCGTGAGTAGTCGGCGCCCCCACCGCGTTCGCGCGCGACGCGCACACAGTTCCACGTCGGGTCGATCCCGGTCACGCGCGCGCCGGCCGACGCCGCGAGTCGACTGATCTGACCGTCACCACAGCCGATGTCGAGAACCCGAGCGGCACCCGCGAGTTCGTCGGCTGCCATCGGCAAGATCTGGTCCACGTACTCGGGATCTGCTCCATCCGTGAACCCTGCGATCCACCAATCCGCGTGGGTCTCCCACAGATCCGGCGCGTCGAGGTTTCGCGTCATGTGCGCAGGGTACGGTCGGCGCGATGAAGTTCTCCGTGTGGCCAGATCCGAGTCGACCCCCGCAGGAGGTGCTCGACCTCGCCAAGATGGCCGACGACGACGGCTGGTTCGGACTCTGGTACGCCGACCACTACATGCCGAACACCGGCGACGAGTCGTTCACGGCGGGCGACACGCACGAGTGCTGGGCGGTGTTGCCCGCGATCGTCGCGGTGACAAGCAGGATCCGCGTCGGCCCTCTCGTCGCTCCGACCTCGGTGCATCACCCCGCTCTGTTGGCCAACCGTGCCGCGTCGATCGACCGGTTGACGAACGGACGGTTCGTGCTCGGGATGGGTGCGGGTTGGCAGATCAACGAGCACACCGCCTACGGGATCGAACTGGAAGAACCCGGGCCGCGGGTGAGCCGGTTCGAGGAATCGATCCAGATCGTGCGCTCGTTGCTCGACACCGACCGCACGACGTTCGCGGGCCAGTTCTACGAGTTCACCGACGCGCCGTGCGATCCCAAGCCGATCCAGGACCGACTTCCGATCCTGGTCGGAACGAAGAGCCCACGGATGCTCCGGATCACCGCAACCCACGCGCAGGAGTGGAACACGTGGGGTGCGCCAGACCTCGCCGGCGACGTGCGCGAGAAATTCCTCACGGCATGCGAATCGGTCGGCACCGACCCGGCGTCGATGCACACCTCCGCGCAGGCGTTGGTGATGATGACCGACGACCAGGAGAAGATCGACGCTGCGTACGCGGGACCGATGGGCGACCGGTTGATCGCCGGCTCCGACGACAAGATCGTCGCCGAGATGGGTCGGTACGTCGATCAGGGCTTCGACGAGTTCATCGTCTACGACGCCACCCTCGGCGCGTCGCCGGAGCAACGACTCGACGGCTACCGCCGCTTCATGTCCGACATCGCCCCGCACGTCTGAGCGTTACGCAACGGGTCTGACCCGTTACGTAACGCTGGGGTGGAACTTGGCGTGGATCGCTTCGGCCACGGCGTCGGGGAGGAAGCTGTGTGACTTCAACTCGTCGAGGTCGGCCTTCTTCACCGCGCTGACGCCGCCCATCGCCTTGGTCAACTTCTTCTTCCGGACCTCACCGAGGCCGGGAATGCCGTCGAGCGCACTGACGGTCATCCGCTTGCTCCGACGCTCCCGGTGGAACGAGTTCGCGAATCGGTGCGCCTCATCGCGAATGCGCTGCAGCATGAACAAGGCTTCGGACCCGCGGGGGATCTCCACCGGAGCGGAACGACCCGGGACGTAGATCTCCTCGAAGCGCTTGGCCAGTCCGGCGACGGGGATCTCGTCGGCCAGGCCGAGTTCCTCGACCACTCGCTGGGTCGCGCTGACCTGACCCTTCCCCCCATCGACGAGCAGCAGCTGCGGTGGGTACGCGAACTTGCCGGGCTTGCCCTCGGTCGAGTTTCGTTCCTCGACCGGACGCTCGCGCTCGGCGAGGTAGGCGGTGAGCCGACGCCGGACGACCTCGGCCATCGCCGCGTAGTCGTCGCTGCCGCTGCCGACCTCACTTCCCCCGACGTCGTTCACCTTGAATCGGCGATACTCCCGCTTGGCGGGCAACCCGTCCTCGAGCACGACCATCGATCCGACGTAGTCCGTCCCCTGGAGATGCGCCATGTCGTAGCACTCGATCCGGAGCGGTGCTTCCGGGAGATCGAGGTGCTTCTGCAGTTCGGTCAGTGCTCGGCTGCGAGTGTTGTGGTCGCTCGCGCGTTTCATCCGGTGGCGGGTGAACTCCTCCTGTGCGTTGCGGGTGACCGTTTCGAGCAACGCCTTCTTGTCGCCCCGTTGCGGCACGCGGACCTGGACCTTCGAACCGCGGCTCATCTGGAGCCACTCCTCGTAGATGTCGACACCGTCGGCCTCGTACGGGACGAGCACCTGCTTCGGGACGCCGACCACCGGCTGCTCGCCGTACATCGATTCGAGGATGCGGTCGATGAGTCGACCGGGCGTCAACTCCTCCACCTTGTCGAGGATGAACCCCTTGCGACCCATCACCCGGCCCTTGCGCACGTAGAACACCTGAACGGAGGCTTCGAGTTCGTCCTCGGCGATGCCGATCACGTCGAGGTCCTCGTTCTTGTCGGCGACCATCTGCTGCTTGGCGATCGCCTTGCGCACCGCTTCCAACCGGTCCCGCAATCGGGCGGCGCGCTCGAATTCGAGATCGGTCGCGGCGGCCTGCATCTCGCGTTCGAGACGCTGCACGATCTCGTCGGTGTCGCCGTCGAGGAACTCGCACAGTTCGGTGACGAGCTGGCGGTACTCCATCTCCTCGATCTCGCCGACGCACGGCCCCGAGCACTTCTCGATGTGGAACAAGAGGCACGGTCGGCCCAATCGGTGGTGCTCCTGGAACTTGTTCTCGCTGCACGTGCGGATCGGGAAGCTGCGCAACAGGAGATCGAGCGTGTCGCGGATCGCGTAGGCGTGGGCATACGGACCGAAGTAGCGGGTGCCCTTCTTCTTCGTCCCGCGCATCACCATCGCGCGGGGCCACACGTCGGAGTTGGTGACCGCGAGGAACGGATAGCTCTTGTCGTCGCGCAGGCGGACGTTGAAACGCGGATCGTGCTCCTTGATCAAGGAGTACTCCAGCATCAGCGCTTCGACCTCGTTGCGCACGATCGTCCACTCGACCGACTCGGCCGTTTCGACCATCTGCGCGGTGCGCGGATGCATGTTGCGCGGGTTCTGGAAGTAGTTCGACAGCCGCTGACGCAGGCTCGATGCCTTGCCGACGTAGATGACGCGGCCGTGCTTGTCCTTGAACTGGTACGAACCGGGTTCGTCGGGGATCGTGCCCGCTGGTGGACGCTTGATCATGACGTGTTCAGGATAGGGAGGGGCGGGTACCGTGGGCAGCTGATGTCGCAGTACTTCGCCGCCATGTTCCGCCGCCGTCCGAACGACGGTTGGTTCCGCGTCAGCCACTATGACGTCACGACCGTCGACATCATGACGGCGCTCGCCGTTGCGTCGATGTTCGTCAAGGCGTTCAGCGAGGAAACCTTCGCATTGCTGGTCTTCGAAGGCGCCGCCGTGCGTTCCGGCGAGGTCTGGCGACTGGTCACCTGGCCGATCGCCGAGGTGCCGAGCTTCTTCGCGGTCATCAGCATCGCGTTCTTCTGGTCGTTCGGCCAGCAGCTCGAGGCGCTGTTCGGACGCGGCAGATTCCTGATGTGGGTGCTCGCGGTCACGATCATTCCGGCGTTGACCGTCACACTGCTGGGACTCGCCAGCGACACGTTCGACTTCGGCGGCATCGAGTTCGGTCTCGGACCGCTCTTCCTCGCCGGGATCTGGGTGTATGCCGGCACGTACCCGAACGTTCGCTGGTTCGACGTGATCCCGATGTGGGGCATCGCCGCGGGGTTCACCGTGCTCCAACTGCTCGTGCTCTCCGACGCCGGCAACACCGGCGCGATCGTGTTCCTCCTGCTGGTCGTCGCGGCGGCACTCAGCGCTGGGCGATCGCTGGGACTGGCCTCCGCGTGGCCGATTCCCCACATTCCGCTGAACCTGGATCCGAACGGGCGGCGCCGCTCCCGGACACGCTCGGTGGGGCGGTCCAAGCCGCCGAAGGCGAAGCGCCCCAAGCGCGGCACGAGTGGCCAGAGCGTCGTCGAGGGACCGTGGAAGAACGACGTCCCCTCGCGGGTCCCCGCTCCCCCGTCACCGGCCGCGTCGCCGACCGACCAGATCGAACTCGATCACCTGCTCGACAAGATCAGCGATCAGGGGATGGACGCGCTCTCGGGTGACGAGAAGCAGCGTCTGAACGAACTCAGCAAACGCCTCCGCAACCGCTGACCGCCACCCGCCCATCGCTGGCCCGCCGATCCGACCCACCCCGATCCACCCACGCACCCGCGGGCGGTGAGCGAACCGACGCACCCACGTCGGTTGCCTCACGATCGCGGTCCCACGAGTCAAGGCGGTGAGTGAACCGACGCTCCAGCGTCACTTCGCTCACCACTCATGGAGTCGCGACCACCCCGGTAGCGTTGCGCCACCGGCTCTCCCCTGACGCATCTCGATCAGGGAGACCAACATGACGAAGCTGCCCGTTGCGGCCCATCGCACGATGGCCGGCCAGCACGGGGTGGTGTCGAGCCACCAACTGCACGCGCACGGCCTCTCGACGCGCCAGATCCACCACCTCGCCCAGAGCGGCCAGCTCATCCACGTCGAACGCGGAGCGTACGCGACCCCGAGCGTCGAACTCGACGAACTCGGACGCTGTGCTGCGGTCTGTCTCGCACGACCCGCGGTCGCGATCGCCGGACCGACGGCGGGTCGACTCTGGGGATTTCGCCATGTCCAGGGCGACCGTCGCATCCACGTCATCGGTCCTCCGCATTCGCAGCCGGCCTCGCGACCTGGCGTGGCCGTGTACCGAACCGCGGCCATTCACGGCGACGACATCGTCCTGCGACCGGACGGGATCCGGGTGACCTCGCGAGCGCGGACCGCTCTCGATCTCGCGCGCCACCTCTCGCCCGATCTGTTGCTGTCCGTGATGGAGCAGGCGATGCACGACGGCAACCTGAGCGAGTCCGAGATGCGCACGGTCGCCGTCGACTGGATGTCGCCGCAGCGGCCGTGGCTCTTCACGTTCCTCCGCCAACTCGAGCGACGAGTCGCAGGTCCCGCCGCCGAGTCCGGACCAGAAGTGGATCTCGGCCAGGCACTCGAGGCCGCTGGCGTCACCGGACTTGTACGCCAATACGAGGTCGAACTCCCTGGGTACGGTCGAGCCCGCTTCGATCTCGCCGTACCCGCCCTGCGGTGGGCGGTGGAGGTCGACGTGCATCCCGTTCACGAGCAGACCATCGGGCACACGTCGGACCGCCGTCGCGATGCCGGCGCCGTTGCGCTCGGCTGGTTGGTCAACCGGGTCTCACGCGCCGAGTTCCGAGCCTCGCTCGACACCGTCGTCGCCCACCTCGTCGAGGTCTACCGCGCCCGTTCCGCCGCCAGCCGGTGAGCGAACCGACACCACCACGCCAGTTACCTCACCACCCGGCGCGCACCCACCAGGCTGGTGAGTGAACCGACACGGCCACGTCAGTTGGCTCACCGCCCAGCAAGGACCCAGCGGGGCCGTGGGTGAACCCGAGCTTGCGCGAATCCGGACTTGACATTAATTAGTTTGGAAGGTTTACTAACAGATGTGCGACAGGTGTCACCCTCTGCAGCGAGTCCGGCAGCGCGCTGGCCGGGCAACGGAGCGACGGCGCAACGCCTCGGCCCCAGTGAGGCTCGAAGCCACCACCGCCGCCTCGTGCTGCAAGCGCTGTATCGCGGTCGTGGCCTCTCCCGCGCCGACCTGTCTCGCGAGCTCGGTCTCAGTCGCGTCACGATCTCCGATGTCGTCGGCGACCTCATCGAGGAAGGTCTCGTCCTCGAGCTCGGAACCCGCGCCTCCTCACGACCCGGCAAGCCCGCGACCATGCTCGACATCAACCGTGAAGGCCGCAACGTCATCGGTCTGGATCTCTCGTCGTCGCACGCGTTCGTCGGCGTTGTCACCGATCTGGATGGCGCGGTGGTCGAGCGTGCCGAGCTCGGTATCTCCGAGGTCCAGGGCGAAGAAGCGGTCGTCGCGGTCGAGACGTTGTTGACCGAACTGGTCGCCCTCGCTCCGCTTCCCGTGGTGGGTGTGGGCGTGGGCAGTCCGGGAATCGTCGACGATCAGGGCGTGGTGCTGTCGGCGCCCAACCTCGGTTGGCAGGACGTCCCCCTCCAGGCTCGCCTCGCCGAAGTCTGCGGCCTGCCGGTCGCTGTCGCCAACGATGCCAATGCCGCCGCCGTCGGAGAGCTCTCGTTCGGCGAAGGCCAGCTCGACATGATGCTGGTTCGGATCGGTCGCGGCGTCGGCTCGGGCCTGATCATCGACGGTCGCATCGTCAGCGGCGCCCGACACTCGGCCGGCGAGATCGGGCACGTGGTGAGCGGGACCGATGTGAGCGAACCGTGCGTGTGCGGCAACAACGGCTGCCTCGAACGGTGGCTCGCCATTCCGCGGATCGACGCTCATCTCGCCGAGCCGTCCGCCGACCGCGACGCAGTGCTGACCGAGGCCGGACGCCGTCTCGGCATGGTGCTCGCCCCGATCGTCAGCGCCCTCAATCTCACCGAGGTGGTGCTCGCCGGTCCGGCCAGCCACATCTCGGGTCCACTGCTCGCCTCCGCTCAGTCGACATTGCGCGATCGGGTACTCGCCGACGCGCATGGCGACGTGCAGCTGCGAATGACCGAGCTCGGGCACGACCTGATCGTGCTCGGCGCCGTTGTGTTGGTCCTCCGAGGCCAACTGGGGGTCTCCTGACCCCCGTCCGTCCGAAGTCGATTCGGCTGCGGATCCGTACCCACACACAAAGGATGAATCCATGAGAAAGATCACACCGATTGCGGTGACCATGGCCACCGTGGCCCTGGTCGCCTGCGGCTCGGATGATGGCGACAGCGCCACCGAGGCGACCGACGCACCCGCGGAGACGACGGCCGACGAGGGGACCGACGCACCCGCCGGGACGACGTCTGCCGAGGAATCCGACGCGAACGCGTCCGACGGTGAAGACATCACGCTGTGGCTGGCCGGCACGGACACGCCCGACGCCGCGCTGACCTATCTCACGGAGACCTACGCGTCGACCACGGGCGGCGATCTGTCGATCGAGCAGATCGGTTGGGGCGACTTGATCCCGTCGCTGACCGCAGCGCTGCCCGACTCCTCGTCCACGCCGGACGTGTTCGAGACCGGCAACACACAGACCGCCACCTTCAGCGCGGTGGGCGCATACAGCGACCTCACCCCGTACTACGACGAACTCGGCGGCGACGAACTGCTCCAGGGTTTCGTCGAGGCGGGTTCCGTCGGTGACGCCGTCTACTCGGTGCCCTACTACTTCGGTTCGCGCTTCCCCTGGTACCGCAAGGACCTGTACGAGGCCGCCGGGGTCGAGGTGCCCGGCACGCTGCAGGAGTTCACCGAGGTGAACGCCACCCTCAAGGCGGCCGGCTCGGGCGCCTACGTTCCGGGGCAGGACTGGCGCAACGGCATCGCCTGGATCTTCGCCAACGGCGGCGACCTCGCGACCTACGACGGTGGCGAGTGGACCGCAGCCCTCTCCTCCGACGAGTCGATCGCCGGGATGGAGATGTGGCAGGAACTGTTCGCGACGGCGTCCGTCGCCGGCGCGACCGACACCGACGAGACCGCCTACCAGGCGATCAACGACGAGTACCTTCCCGACACCGCCGTCGGCACAACGCTCGCCCCGAACTGGGCGTACTGGAGCCTCGGCGACATCTCGGAGGACGAGGACGGCGAGGCCGTCGCGACGTGGGACCCGGAGACCTTCGGTGCGTACGCCCTTCCCGGCGTCGACGGTGGACTCGCGCCGGTGTTCGCCGGCGGGTCGAACATCGGGATCTCGGCAGCCTCGGAGAATCAGGACGCAGCACTCGAGCTGATGGGAATCATCTTCTCGGACGAGTACCAGACGCTCCTGGCCGAGAACGGACTCGGGCCGGCCAACACCGAGTTCGGCTCGGTGTACGTCGACTCGGCCGCCGATCCCGAGATCGCTCAGATCTCGCTCGACACGGCCGCTGGAGCCAAGCTGACCCCGGCCGCGCCGGGTTGGACGTCGGTCGAGGAGCAGCAGCTTCTCGAGCAGTTCTTCCAGGCGGTTGCCGAGGGTGGCGACGTCGCCTCGCTCGCCGCCGAGTACGACGACAAGATCAACGCCGTCATCAACGGCTGATCTCCGATCGTGCGGGCGGGATCGTGCGGGCGGACGGGACATCTCCCTCTCCCCCTCCGCCCGCACGATCGTGACCACCCAGCGCATATTTCCCAGCCGACACCCCACACTCGCGGAAAGCCCTGACATGTCGATCGTTGTCACAACGAAGCCCGACGCCGACCCCGACTTCGACCCCTCCACGCCGAAGCGCAAGCGGAAGAAGGCGCGTTCGCCCAAGCTGCCGTACTGGCTCACGCTTCCCGCGGTCGCCGCACTCGTCGTCGGACTCGCCTACCCGCTGGGCTGGCAGGTCCTCAACTCGATGCGCGAGTACGGCCTGCGCCAGCAGTTCGGTGAGGACGCCACATGGTTGTGGTTCGCCAACTACACCGATCTGCTCACCGACGGCTTCTTCTGGACGGTCGTCATCCGCTCGCTCGTGTTCATGGCGGCCACCGCGCTGGCGACCATGGGGCTCGGCATCCTGCTCGCCCTGCTGATGAAGGCCACACCGACGTGGGCGCGGGTCATGCTCCAGAGCGCCCTTCTCCTCGCGTGGGCGATGCCGATCGTCGCCCAGATGACGGTCTGGAACTGGCTGATCGACTCGCGCAACGGCGTGCTCAACTACCTGCTCAGCAAGTTGCCCGGTGTCGACATGATCGGTCACAACTGGCTCGAAGAACCGCTCAGCTTCTTCTTCGTCGCGTCGCTCATCATCACCTGGGCGTCCGTGCCGTTCGTGGCGATCTCGGTCTATGCGGCGTTGACACAAGTCAGCGAGGAGGTCCTCGAAGCTGCACAGCTCGACGGCGCCAACGCCCGACAGAAACTGGTGCACATCATCATGCCGATCATTCGCCCCGTGCTGGTCATCCTCCTGCTCCTGCAGTTCATCTGGGACCTCCGCGTGTACGCCCAGATTCAACTGCTGCAGGACCTCGGCCCGAAAGGCGACGACTACGACCTGCTCGGCACCTACATCTTCGGCCTCGGCATCGGCCAGGGCCGCTTCGGTCTGGCCGCCGCGGCGGCGATGATCGTGCTGCTGATCACGCTCTGCGTGAGTGGCTTCTACGTACGTGAACTTCTCAGAGAGGACGCTCGCTGATGCGAAGCAAGTTCAAGCGCTACCTCGCCGCGGCGGTTGCGGTGCTCGTCGCCATCGTCTGGGCCTTCCCGGTGTACTGGATGATCAACTCGTCGTTCCTCACTCCGCTCACCATCAGTGGACTGGACCCGACGTTCCTCCCATTCGGAGGCACCCTGCAGAACTACCGCGACGTCACGACCGAGACGCCGTTCTTCGAGGCGCTCCAGATGTCGGTGATCGTGGTCGCGGTGGCGCTCATCGTGTGCATCGCGTTTGCGACGCTCGCAGCCCTAGCCATCTCGCGTTTTCGCTTCAGAGGGCGGAAGAGCTTCGTGCTCGTCATCATCCTGGTGCAGATGTTGCCGGCTGAAGCGATGTTCATCGCCCAGTACCAGATGATCTCCGGTCTCGGCCTGCTCAACTCCATCGCGGGCGTCTCGATCATCTACGTCGCGATGGTCGTGCCGTTCACGATCTGGATGCTGCGGGGCTTCGTCGCCGGCGTTCCGATCGAACTCGAGGAGGCGGCCATGGTCGATGGCTGTACCCGGTTCGGAGCATTCCGACGGATCACCTTCCCGCTCATCGCCCCTGGCCTCGTCGCGTCGGGCGTCTTCGCGTTCATCCAGGTGTGGAACGAGTTCGCGCTCGCATCGGTTCTGCTCACCGACGACGAAGCCCAGACCCTGCCACTGTGGCTGCGCGACATCGCGCAGCAATCGAACCTCGGGGCACCCGAGTGGGGTCAGATCATGGCCGGCTCCGTGCTCGTCGCCGTGCCCGTCATCATCTTCTTCGTGATCGTGCAGGGCCGGATGGCACAGGGTCTCGTCGGCGGAGCAGTCAAAGGGTGACCGAAGCCCAGCCACCAGAGTTGCGCCGTCAGGCGCTCGGGCTGCTGATGCCCGGCTTCGTCGGCACGGAGCTGCCCGACTGGCTTCGTGCACTGCTCGAGGACGGTCTCGGCAGCATCTGTCTGTTCGGTCACAACGTCGACACGCCGGCGCAGGTCGCCGCGCTGACCGCCTCGATCCACTCGGCGAACCGACACGCGATCATTGCGATCGACGAGGAGGGCGGCGACGTGTCCCGACTGCATCAGCATGACGGTTCGCCGTTTCCGGGCAATGCGATCCTCGGGCGCATCGGCGACATCGAGCTCACGCGATCCGTGGCACGGGAGGTCGGCGCCCAGTTGGCCGCGGTCGGCATCCATCTGACCCTCGCGCCGGATGCCGACGTCAACTCCAACCCCGACAACCCGGTGATCGGCGTCCGGAGCTTCGGGGCCGATCCCGTTGCCGTCGCCGCGCACACGGCTGCGTGGATCGATGGTGTGCAAGCCGCCGGCGTCGCGGCATGCGCCAAACACTTCCCCGGTCACGGCGACACCGCGACCGACTCCCACCTGTCCGAGCCGGTGATCGCCGCCGACGCGGCGACCCTCGCCGACCGCGAACTGGTTCCGTTCTCTGCGGCGATCGCTGCCGGAACGAAGACGATCATGACGTCGCACATCCACGTGCCGGCGATCGACCTCGAGCACGTCGCCACCTTCTCGGAGACCATCCTCGGTGACCTGCTGCGCGGGCGGCTCGGGTTCGACGGGGTCGTCGTGACCGATGCGCTCGACATGGTCGGAGCATCGGGAACCCGCGGCATGCCCGCGGCAGCCGTCTCCGCCGTCGCGGCGGGCTCGGACCTCCTGTGCCTCGGCTCGAACAACTCCGAATCCGAGATCGGCGACATCGTGGAGGCGCTCCTGATCGCCGATTCTGTCGGCGAGCTCCCGGTCGGTCGGCTCGCCGACGCCGCCGGTCGCTGCCTCACACTGGCCCGATGGACGGCGGACCGTCGCCGGCAGGCCGGCGAGCCGTCTCGCGGGGCGGCGAACCCGCCGATCGTCAGCCTCGGCGAGGTCGCCGCATCGTTCACGCTGTCGGACCGCGCGTCGGCGATGCTCGCGATCGCCGGACGACCGGTGCAGTGGGTTCGGATCGACCCCGAGCCGAACATCGCCATCGGCGCCACCCCTCTCGGCCCGTTCTTCGAGGGTGGCGCCGTACCCTCGTTCGTCGTGCCCATCGACGACCGGACGAGCGCGGTCGACTACGTCGCCGAACCAGGCGCGCTGACGATCGTCGTCGGACGGGAACTCCACCGCGATGATGGCGCCGTCGGCGCGGCCTCGACCCTCCGGGCGAGTTCGGACGCGCTGATCGTCGACATGGGTTTCGCGCACTCCGACCACGTGGACATCGCGACGTTCGGCGCGTCACGGCTCGCGGGAGAGGCGCTCATCGAACTCGTGAGGTCATCCGCATGAGGGTCGGGATCGACATCGGCGGCACCAAGATCGAGGCCGTCTCCATCGACGACGAACTCAACGTTCTCGCGACGTTCCGGCAACCGGTGCGAACCGGCCCGACAGGCATCACTGCGGGAACACTCGAGGCCATCGACGCCGTCAGTCGCGACGCTGGGGGCCGGATCGAGTCGATCGGTGTCGGCGTACCCGGAACGATCAGGCGCGGCGTGATCCACCACGCGCGCAATCTCGCCATCGAGTCGTACGACCTCGAAGCCGCCATCACAGCGGAAACCGATGCCCCCGTTCGGGTGTCCAACGACGTCAACGCCGCAGCGCTCGGCGCATGGGCACTCCGCGGCGGAGCGTCGACCTCGCTCGCGTACCTCAACCTCGGCACCGGCATGGCCGCCGGACTCGTGCTCGACGGCCGCGCGTGGGAGGGCGGCCGCGGAATGGCCGGCGAGATCGGCTACATCTCCGCCGACCCGAACGGTCCCACCCACGTCGAAGGACTGGCCGGAACACTCGAGGGCTACGCATCGGGTTCCGGTGTGGTCGGCCAGTGGGGCGTCGAGGGAGCGTCCGCAGTCGACGTGTTCGATGCGGCCGACGCCGGCGACGCTCGCGCGATCGCCATCCGCGACGGTGTGTACTTCGGGGCAGCGAGCGCAGTCCGGGTGCTCGCGCTGACCTTCGGTGCAGACACGATCGTGATCGGAGGCGGCCTGGCCGGGTTGGGCCGATCGCTGTGCGAGGGCATGGCCGAGCACTTCGACGCGTGGTCACGAACGTCGCCGCTCATCGCCTCACTCCAACTCGACGCGATCACGCACCTCCTCGACGACGAGCGACCGACACATGCGATCGGCGCCGCGATCATGGGCGGACACCATGGCTGAGGTCGTCATCGTCGACAGTCCCGCGACCGGTGGTGCCCTCGTCGCGCGCCACATCGCGACGCAGGTCCGACACTCGTCCGACTTCACGCTCGGCGTGGCGACCGGATCGACTCCACTTCCGGTCTACGCCGCGCTCGCACGCGAACGCAGCGACGGCCTCGACCTGTCCGGCGTCTCGGCGTTCGCGCTCGACGAGTACGTCGGTCTGCCACGGGACCACCCGGAGAGCTACCACAGCGTGATCCACCGCGAGGTGACCGAGCCGCTCGGCCTCGACCCATCGCTCGTGCGCGTGCCCGACGGCGACGAAGCGACGATCGCCACGGCCGGCGAACGCTACGAAACCGAGCTCGACGCGCACGGTGGGGTGGGCCTGCAGTTGCTGGGCATCGGCACCGACGGCCACGTCGGCTTCAACGAGCCCGGCTCGTCGTTGGCGTCGCTGACGCGCATCAAGACGCTGACGGCGCGCACCCGCGCCGACAACGCACGCTTCTTCGACACCCCGGAACAGGTCCCCACCCACTGCATCACGCAAGGCATCGGCACCATCCTGCGAGCCCAGCACCTCGTCCTCCTCGCGTTCGGGGCAGGCAAAGCCGACGTGATCGCCAGGGCTGTCGAGGGCCCCGTCACCGCCACGATTCCCGGCTCCTGCATCCAACTCCACCCGCACGCGACCGTGGTGGTCGACGAGGCTGCGGCCACCCGCTTCGAGCGAGCCGACTACTACCGGTGGGTGTACGAGCACAAGCCGGCATGGCAGGGTCTCTAGCGATGGCGTCCACACTCGTGCACTCAGGAACGCTGGTCGACGCGACCGGCGAACGCCCCGGGTGGGTTCTCGTCGACGGTGAGCACATCGTGTCCGTCGGCTCACCCGACGAACCGACCCCTCAGGCCGACCGGTCGCTCGACGCGGCGGGTGGGTACATCACGCCGGGCTTCGTCGACATCCATTGCCACGGTGCAGGCGGCGTTCACTTCCAGGACGGAGTCGATCATGCCCTGGCAGCGCTCACGGCGATGCGCGCCCACGGCACGACCCGGGCCGTCGCGTCGTTCGTCACCAGCTCGATCGACAGCCTCGTGGCCGCCATCGACACCACACGCGCCGCGATGAGTCGCGACCCGGGCCTGGTCGGCGTCCACGTCGAAGGACCGTTCCTGGCGATGGCGCGCAAGGGTGCCCACGACCGCGACTTGCTCCGCAACCCCGAACGCGAGTCGGTCGATCGGTTGCTCGATGCCGGCGCCGACGTCGTTCGCCAGATCACCATCGCCCCGGAGCTCCCCGGCGCACTCGACGCGATCTCTCGTTTCGTCGAGGCAGGGATCCCTGTCGCAGTCGGCCACACCGACTGCGACTACGACACGGCGCACGAGGCGTTTCGCCGCGGCGCATCGCTGGTCACGCATGCATTCAATGCGATGGCTCCGATCCAAGGACGCCTCCCCGGTGTACTGGGCGCGGCCCTGGCCGCCGAGCACGTCACGATCGAGGTCATCGCCGACGGCGTTCACGTTCACCCGGCTTCCATCGCTCTGCTCTTCGCCGCTGCACCCGGCCGAATCGCGCTGGTGACCGACGCGATGGCCGCAGCCGCCGCGCCGCCGGGCCGGTATCGGCTTGGCACTGCCGAGGTCGATGTCGCAGACGGTCGAGCCGTCCTCGCCGGCACCGACACGCTCGCCGGGTCGACGCTCACTCCGGATCGAGCGATTCGTACCGTCGTCGACGAGTGTGACGTTCCCCTGCACGACGCGATTGCAGCGTTCACGACCACCCCGGCCAAGGCGATCGGCGAACAGGACAATGCCATGCTGGCCCCCGGCGAGCGGGCGCTCGTCGCCGTACTCGACGATCAGCTCCACGTGACCGAGGTCCTCTGCAACTGAACGATCGGGCCGAGCGTCCGGGCTCGATCAGGTCGGGTGCACTCGGGGACCCGAGCGAGCGGCCGTGAACCAGGCGAAGGCGAGCAGCGCCGCACCCAGCACCGCCGCTCCGTTCGCCAACAGGTGGAAGCCGAACGAGTCCTTCACGAAGCCGGAACCGAACGCGGCGGCCGCACCGCAGAGGCTCATCGTCAGGTCGGCAGTGCCCTGGACCTCGACCTTGGTCCCGACCGGAACGGAGGTGGTGAGAATCGCCGAGCCCGCGATCAGACCGATGCTCCAACCGAGCCCGAGCAGGAACAGCCCGACGAACATCAACGCGGGAACGTACCCGGCGGCAACGGTCGACACCGTTCCGACGCCGAGCACGACCGCGCCGACCTGAATCGCTCGGTTCTCCCCGACGCGATCGACGTAGCGACCCACCAGCGGGGCGAGCCCGTACATCCCGACGATGTGCACGGCGATCACCACCGCCGACAGATCGGCGTGGTCGTGATCCTTCATGTGCGGCGGGGTCATCGTCATCACGCCGACCATCGCGGCCTGCGACGCGGCCATCGCAGCGAGGCCGAGGAGCGCATTCGGTGATGCGGCGATCACCCCGGCGCTCTGGCGCACCTGTCGCAGTGGACGAACCCGCTCCGCGTCGGGGTCGATCGTGCCGAGGACTTCGAGCGGATCGGGCCGCAGACGGACCGTCAGCACGACGGCGGCAACGGCGAACAGCACCGCCGCGACGATGAACGGTCCGACCAGTTCGTCCAGACCGACCGATTCCGCCATCGACTTCTCGAGCGGCGTCAACAGCGGGCCGAACACCGCGCCGAGCGTTCCCACCCACACGATTGCGGCGATCGCCGCTCCCGCGCGTGACGGCTCCGCGAGGTCGGCCGCCGCATAGCGACTCTGCAACGTGGCCGCCTGCCCCGCGCCGAACGCCACCATCCCGAGCAGGAACAGCGGGAACCACCGGACCTCGCCGCCGACTGCCGCGATCGACGACCCGACGGCACCGATCAGCAGTGCGCCGACCAATCCCCGCCGACGGCCGCGACGCCTCATGAACGCGGCCAATGGAATCGAGGTCAGCGCAGCCCCGACCGTGAACGACGCGCTCCCCAGTCCGGCGAGTCGGTCGGAGCCGAGCAGGTCGGACGCCAGCAGCGTGACGACCGCGACCATTCCGGCGACCGCCGCCTGGCCGGGAACCTGGGCGAACCGCAGCGAGTTCAGCGTCCGCCGCTGGAGCAGCGCGTGCGGGTTGGTCACCGCCCCGGCCTCGATCGTCACGATGCGGAGTCTCGCAGTTGCGGGCTAGGTCGAGGGCAGCAGTTCGCGCAGGTAGTGGCCGGTGAAGCTCGCGCCCACCGTGGCGATGTGCTCGGGCGGCCCCTCCGCCACGACCGTGCCGCCGCCGCTGCCGCCGTTCGGTCCGAGGTCGATGACCCAGTCGGCGGTCTTGATGACGTCGAGGCTGTGCTCGATCACGAGGACCGTGTTGCCCTGGTCGACCAGACGCTGCAGCACGGTCAGCAGGCGACGGACGTCGTCGAAGTGCAGTCCGGTCGTCGGTTCGTCGAGCAGGTAGATCGTGTGGCCCGTGGAACGCTTCGCCAACTCGGTCGCCAGCTTGACACGCTGCGCCTCGCCTCCCGACAGCGTCGGCGCCGATTGACCGAGCCGCACGTATCCGAGCCCGACGTCCATCAGCGTCTGCATGTACCGGGCGATTCCCGGTTGGTTCGCGAAGAAGTCGACCGCCTCGGCGACGGGCATGTCGAGCACCTCGGCGATGTTCTTGCCCTTGAACTCGATGTCGAGCGTGTCCCGGTTGAAGCGCGCTCCCTTGCACACCTCGCAGGGCACGTAGACGTCGGGGAGGAAGTGCATCTCGATCTTGATCGTTCCGTCACCCGAGCACGCCTCACAGCGCCCGCCCTTGACGTTGAAGCTGAATCGACCCGGCAGGTAGCCACGGATCTTCGCCTCGTTCGTCGACGAGTAGAGCTTGCGGATCTTGTCGAAAACACCGGTGTAGGTCGCCGGGTTCGACCGCGGGGTGCGCCCGATCGGCGACTGGTCCATGTCGATCACCTTGTCGAGGTTCTCGATGCCGTTGATCCGCTTGTGCTTTCCCGCAGGCGTCTTCGACTTGTAGATCTTCTGCATCAGAACCGGGAGCAGGATGTCCCGGATCAACGTCGACTTGCCCGAACCGGACACACCGGTGACGCACACGAAATTGCCGAGCGGGATGTCGACCGTGAGGTCCTGCAGGTTGTGCTCACGAGCGCCGACGATCTGCAACTGATCGAAGCTCTGCGACCGGCGTTCGGTCGGGAGCGGGATCGACTTCTTGCCCGACAGGTACTGGCCGGTCACCGACTCCTTGACCTTCGTGATGCCCTTCACCGGTCCGGCGTAGACGACCTCGCCGCCGTGCTCACCGGCACCGGGGCCGATGTCGACGATCCAGTCCGACGTTCGGATCGTGTCCTCGTCGTGCTCGACGACGATCACCGTGTTGCCGAGGTCGCGCAACCGGGTCAGCGTGTCGATGAGGCGCTGGTTGTCTCGCTGGTGCAGGCCGATCGACGGTTCGTCCAGGACGTAGAGCGTGCCCACCAGGCCCGACCCGATCTGCGACGCGAGTCGGATGCGCTGGGCCTCGCCACCGGCGAGCGTGCCGGCGGAGCGGGACATCGTGAGGTAGTCGAGACCGACGTCGAGCAGGAAGCCGAGGCGTGCGTTGATCTCCTTCGTGACCCGTTCCGCGATCAGCCGATCGCGTTCGGACAACTCGAGCGCGGCGAGGAACTTCGCCGACTCGCCGATCGACATGTCGCACACCTCGGAGATGTTGCGACCGTTGATCGTGATCGCGAGCGTCGCCGGCTTGAGCCGCGCTCCGCCACACGCCGAGCACGCGACGAGGCGCATGTACCCCTCGTACTGGTCTCGCGCCCAGTCGCTGTCGCTGCCTTCGTGGCGACGCTTGAGCCACGGGATGACGCCCTCGTACTCCGTCGAGTACGAACGTGTCCGTCCGTACCGGTTCTTGTACTTCACGGTCATCTTGCCCTTGACCCCGTGGAGGACGATCTTGCGCTGCTTCGCGGTGAGATCGTCCCACGGCGTGTCGAGGTCGATGTCGTTGGTGTTCGCCACCGACTCCAGCATCCGCGTGAAGTACTGCGTGTTGGCGCTGCGCCACGGAGCGATCGCGCCGTCGGAGAGGGCGACCTCACCGTCGGGAATCACGAGTTCGGGGTCGACCTCGAACGTCGTTCCGAGACCGTCGCACACCGCACACGCGCCGTACGGCGAGTTGAACGAGAAGTTGCGCGGTGCCGGTTCGTCGTAGCTGTTGTCGCACACCGGGCAGGCGAGGTGCTGACTGAACGTGATCGTCTCGTTGTCGGAATCGCGGTTGACGATCTCGATCTCGGCCACGCCGTCGGCCAGGTTCAACGCACCTTCCAGTGAGTCGGTGAGGCGGCGCTCGATGCCCTCCTTCAGGACGAGTCGGTCGACGATGATCGCGATCTTGTGGTTCTCGTACTTCGCGAGGCGTTCGTCGCGCTTGAGGAACTCGTCGATGTCGACGACCTCTCCGTCGATGACGGCGCGCACGTAGCCCTGGCCCGACAGGTCCTCGAGCAAGGTGTCGTACTCGCCCTTGCGGCCGCGCACGACCGGTGCGAGAACCTGGAAGCGGAGACCCTCCTCCATCTCGAGGATGCGGTCGACGATCTGCTGCGGCGTCTGACGCTCGAGTGGTGTCCCGTCGTTGGGACAGTGCTGAACGCCGATGCGCGCGTACAGCAACCGGAGGTAGTCGTACACCTCGGTGATCGTGCCGACCGTGGACCGCGGGTTGCGTGACGCCGACTTCTGGTCGATCGAGATCGCAGGAGACAATCCGTCGATCACGTCGACGTCGGGCTTGTCCATCTGACCGAGGAACTGCCGCGCGTAGGCGCTCAGCGATTCGACGTAGCGTCGCTGCCCTTCGGCGTAGATCGTGTCGAATGCGAGGCTCGACTTGCCGGATCCCGACAGGCCGGTGAAGACGACGAGTTTGTCTCGCGGGAGTTCGACGTTGACGTTCTTGAGGTTGTGCTCACGAGCCCCGCGGACGGAGATCTGCGGTTCGGTCGTGGCGCTTTTGCGGGGGGCCATGAGCGTTCCAGTTTACCTGGCGAACATGTGTTCCGAAAGTGCTACCCGCAGATCGGGCCGGCATCGGTCGACAGCCGACCTCCCGCCCCGATCGAGCGCGCCACGACGCACAGGGAGGTGGCGGCGGTCTCGATCTCGATGGGATCCCCGTCGGCCGTCGTCGTCGCCCCGTCGTCGATCCCGCTCACGACCTCGATTTCGACCGCTTCGGCATCCTCGGGCATTCGATAGGTCACCCGAAAGCCCCCGTCGACGGCCACGATCCGGACCTGCTCGGGAGCGGCGAGCGCTCCGAAGAACGGGTCCTGCTCGACCGTGCCCGCAGCCTGTGTGGTGACGGTGGTCTCGTCGTCATCGCCCCCCAGGACGTTGATGCCGAACACGATCACGGCAATCAGCAGCCCGACCCCGGCCGCCGCGAACCAACGGCGTCCACGCGACGGACCGGCATCGTCGGATTCGTCGTCGACGTCCTGCGCCGGGGTCGAGGCGGGCCGGGCGCGGGCGATGGTGTCCTCGGGTCGGCGCGGCTCGTCGACCGGGCTCGACGGAGCAATCTGCGGAGCGAGCGGATCCGGGCGGCGGACCACACGCGGGATCGACGGGCTCGCGCCGTCGGTGTCGGTGGGATCCACGTCGATCGTCGATGGATCGGTGGAAGTGGCAGCACTTCCCGGTCTGGCCTGGGCGATCGACGTTCGCATCGACGTTCCGGCGGCCCGTGAGCCGTCGTCGTGCAGTCGCGGAATCGGTGTCGGGGTGGTGCCGTTGCGACGCTGGACCTCGCGGAGTTGCTCGGCGAACTCCTGCATCGAACGCGGGCGGTCACGCGGGGCCTTCGCGAGCGCACCCTGGACCACCTTGTTCAACCCGGTCGGCAGGTTCGGCGTGGCGAGGCGCGGCGGGCTCTCCGTCAGGATCCGGCGAATCGTCGTGGCGAGCTCACCGCTCGAGAACGGTGTGCGTCCGCTGATCAGCTGGTACATCGTGACCGCCAGCGAGTACACGTCGCCGGCGACGGACGGATCGTCGCCCTCCAGTCCCTCCGGTGCGGCGTACGCGATCGACAGTCCACTTCCCCGGCTCTGGCTGCGCTCGTCGTCGATCGTCGAGATCCCGAAGTCGCCGAGCGCCGGCTCGCCGTACGCCGACACGAAGATGTTGTGCGGTTTCAGGTCGCGGTGCAGGACGTCGTGGTCGTGGGCGGTCTGCAGCGCCCCGGCGAGACGGATCCCGATTCCCACGACCTCATCGGGTGCCAGCGGGCCCTGGGCGCTGAGCCGGTCGCGATAGTTCGCCCCGTACAACTCCATGACGATCGCCGGGCGACCGTCATGGGTCATCGCGTCGTTGAACACCGTGACGATGTTCGGATGGTGGGACAGTCGGCCGAGCGCATGACATTCGCGCTCGAACGTGCGCCGTTCCGAGTCGGACGAGAAGCCGCTGGTGAGGACCTTGATCGCCACCTCGCGATTCAGCGCGAGTTGCCGGGCCCGGTAGACCACCGAGAAGCCACCGGCACCGATCTCGTCGATGATCTCGTACCCCTCGAGCCGGACGACGGGTGTCCCGGGCGAACCGTGCTCGGTCACGTTTCGACCGACGCTCGCTCACCCCGACCGGGGAGTCGTCCCCACTGAATCGACCTCATCGCAGCGTTATCCTATGGGCCGACCACGGTTGGTGCGGGTACAACCTTCCCGCACGATCCCCCCGACCACGGAGGCCCAGATTCGAGTGAGCAGGCGCGTACGAGAACTCCTGGCTGTCGTGGTCGTTCTCGCATCCGTGGTCTCCGTCGTGATCGCTGCGGTCAGCGCGGACACCGAGGCTTCCGTGCGCGCGGAGACGAACGATGGCGGCGCGTGGCTGGTCGACCGTTCCGAGGGGGTCGTCGGCCACGTCAACCGCACGGCCGGTGAGGTCACCGGACTGCTCCGCGCCGGTTCACCGGGAGCGGCGATCGACGTCGAGCAGGCCGAGCACGTGGTGCTCGTCCACGACGACGATCGCTCCGAGGTCCATCTCGTCGATCCGCGCACGTACCAGATCATCAACACCGTGAGTGTGCCGCGCGACATCGAGACGGTCGCGATCGACGACGGGGCCGTCTTCTGGCAGCCGTCTCCCCTCCGCCTGTGGACCCTCGACCGCTTGAACCTCGCCGGGATCACGTCACTCGACGAACGACCCCCGAGGATCGAACTCGACGGTCCGGGACTGATCGCTCCCGCGACGACGGGCAACCTCCTCGTCGTCGATCGGGGGAGCAACCGCCTCACGCGCATCGAACCGCTCACCGACGAACCCGCTCCCATCGAGTGGATCGAGATTGGCGCCGTCGCCGAGTCGATGTCCGGCCTGACCGCGGTCGGCGACGACGCGGTGGGTCTGATCGACGGGGCGGTCGTCACCATCGGAGCCGATGCGGACGGACCCGACGACGTGGTCACCCACCGCTTCGGAAGCGCGGCGACCGACACCGGGTCCGACCTCGACGCTTCCGACCCGGTGCTGCTCCAACCCTCTCCGGCCGGCACCGAGTTCATCGTCGTGCGCTCGGACGGGACGGTCTTCTCCGACGCCGTTCCCGCCGCGGCCGACCCAGGATCCGGAGCGATCGACGAAACGGCGCTCGGCGAACGCCCGCCCCTCGACGCCGGCAACCCGATCGCTCCCGTCATGCACGACGGCTGCAGCTTCAACGTCGCCACCGCTCCCCCGACCTTCGTGCGCACGTGTGCCGGGACGGTCGACCAGGTCGAGACGCTCGACGGTGCCGATCCGGAGGCCCTCCGAATTCGTCTCGTCAACGACTGGGTGTGGATCAACGACCTCACGAGCGGAACACTCTGGATCGCGGGCAGCGACAGCGAACTCGAACGGATCGACGACTGGGGCACGTCGCTCGGAACCGACGGTGACGATCCAGACGAGGAATCGAACAGCGACGAGGACGACGGCGACTCGGAGGAGAATCCCGACATCGGCGAGATCCGCGATCCCGAGATCGACGAGGACGGGATCAACGAGCCTCCGATCGCACGTGACGACAACGGGCGCACCCGTGCCGATCTGCCGGTCGTCGTCGACGTCGTGGCCAACGACGAGGATGCCGACGGCGACGCGCTGATGGTCTCGGAGATCTCGGGCGTACCGGACGGAGTGGTCGCGACCACGACCGCCGACCAGGGCAGCATCCAGGTGATCCCACCGCCCGGTTTCACCGGTCCGATCGGCTTCGAGTACACGGTCGGCGACGGCCGCGGAGGAACCGACACCGCCGCGGTCGACGTGCAGGTCGTCGACTCGGCCGCGAGCAACCGCCCTCCCATCGCAGGGACGGACATCGCCGAGGTCCGCCGGGGCAAGTCCGCGTCGTTCAACGTCATCAACAACGACCACGACCCCGACGGCGACACGTTCGTGCTGTCCAGCGTCGAGGGTGACGACGGCCAGATCATCTTCGATCCGTCCGGAGAGGTCACGTTCACGCCCGATCCGGGAGCCCCCGAGGGAACGATCGAGTTGACGTATCAGATCACCGACGCCTTCGGGGCCACCGCGACCGGCGTGGTTCGCGTCGCGATCCGACTCGACACGTCGAACAACGAACCGCGTGCGGTCAACGATTCCGCGACCACGGTGGTCGGCACGCCGGTCGTCCTGAACGCACTCCAGAACGACACCGACCCCGACAACGATCCACTGTCGATCGCCGGCCTCCCCCAGCTGGTCGCCGACGCCGGTCATCCCGAGGCCGCCAGTGAGGCGACCCTCACCAACGACGGCGACTTCTTCTTCCTGCCGAGCGCGGCGGGCGACTACGTGTTCCTCTACGCCGTGATCGACGGGAGCGAACGTGACGCCGCATACATCCGAGTGCGGGTCGAGGAACCAGCGGAGAACCGGCCGCCCACGGCGGTGCGCGACGACGTGACGATCGCCCGCGGCGACTCACGCAACGTGTACGTCCTCGAGAACGACACCGACCCCGACAACGACGTCGTGGGTCTCGCCGGATGGACCGAAGGCGAGGGCATCGAGGTCGAGCAGATTCTCGGCTTCGCGTTCCGGGTGACGGTCCTCCCCGACGCCCCGGCCACCACGAGTTTCGACTACGTGATCTCCGACGGCGCCTCCGACCCCACGACCGGCACCGTCGTCGTCGCGGTCAGCGACACCGACACGCCCGATCAACCGCCCGTCGCCCGACCTGACACGGTCGAGGTCCGACCCGGCCAGACCACCTCGTCACGCGTCCTGGTCAACGACTACGACCCCGAGGGCGGAACCCTGCGCGTCGTGAGCGTGTCCGACATCGAGGGTGCGGACCTGCGGATCGGCCCCGGCGGGCAGGAGGTGTTCGTCTCGGTCAACGCCGACACCACGTCGTCGTTCACGTTCGGCTACGACGTCGCCGACGAGGGCGGCAACCAGGTCGGCTCGGTGGTGCAGGTGCGCCTGGTCCCGCCCGAGGAGAGCAACCGTCCACCGATCGCCCGACCGGACGTGGCGCGCACGACGGCGGGCACCGCGATCGACATTCCGGTGCTGTCGAACGACTCCGATCCCGACGGCGACGCGATCCAGATCGAATCGATCGCAGCCCAGCCCGTGTTCGGATCCGCGGAGCCGCAGCCCGATGGATCGATCCGCTACACCCCGCGACCGGGTCGCAGTGGTTCCGACCGGCTGCGGTACACCGTGGTCGATGCCAACGGTGAGCGTTCCGTCGGTGACGTCGTGATCGGCGTCTTCGCACCGGACGGCGAGAACCGACCGCCCACGGCGTCGAACGACACCTACACCGTGATCGCGGGGTCCGACACCCAGGCGTTCGACGTGCTGCTGAACGACTCCGATCCCGACGGCGACCGGATCGTGGTCACCGAACTCGCCTCTTCCGACCCTGCAGCGCGCCTCGAAAACGACGGGTCGATCCGCTTCACTCCCCCGCTCACGCTCGGAGCCGATGCGGCCGAGGCGACCATGACCTACACCATCGCCGACGGTCGCGGTGGCTCCGACTCTGCGCTGGTGACCGTCGAGATCGTCGAGACGACCGAGCCGATCGCACCGATCGCGATCGACGATCTGGTGGGACCGGTGTCATCCGGCCAGCAGGTCACCGTCGATCTGCTCGCCAACGACTCCGACCCCGACGGCCGAGTGGCCGACCTGGACGTCGAGGTCAGCGCCCCGGAAGCCGGAGCGGAGGCACCCACGGTACGGGTCGACGACGCCGGGAGGATCACACTGACGACCACGGACGAGACGCAGCACTTCGACTACACGATCACCGACGACGACGGAATGGTCGGGACGGCGCAGGTCACCATCATCGTGCTCGACAACGTCGCTCCCGACGTCGAGAAACTCACCGTCGAGACGCCGGCAGACGAGCCGCTGCCGCTCGATCTCGCCGCGCAGGCGACGGACGCCGACGACGATCCGCTCAGCTTCGCGTGCTGCCAGGACGTCCAGGGTGGAACCGCGGTCATCGCCGAGTCGGGAACCGACGCTCTCACGGTCGAGTTCACACCGGACGCCGGATTCTCGGGCGTCGGTGGGTTGGCGTACGTCGTCGACGACCAGAACGGACACTCCGTCTCCGGCGTCGTCGACATCACCGTGCTTCCGCCCGCGAACTCGCCACCGGTCGCCACCGACGGCACCGTCGAGGTCGAGGCGGGCGTGTCCAGCCCGGTCTCGTTGGCTCAGTTCGTGAGCGACCCGGACGAGGAAACCGGTGACGAGCTGACATATTCCATCGATGCAGGCGGTGCTCCGGCGACGCTCGACGGAGCCTCGGTCGTGATCACCCCGTCGATCGAGTCGGCGGGGGCGGTCGAGTCGGTCGACTACACCGTGACCGACTCGGCCGGCGAGACGTCGTCCGCAACGCTGAGCGCCACGGTCACGCCGTCGAACGTGGCGCCGCCGACCGCCGTCGCCGACTCGGCCAACACCGATCAGGACATCGGCGTGTCGATCCCGGTCCTCTCCAACGACATCGACCCCCTGGGCGAGGGGCTGAGCATCGTCGGCGCGAACGTCAACGACGGATCCGGCACCGCGACCGTCAGCGGCAGTGAGATCACCTACCAACCCAACGCCGGATACTTCGGAACGACGTCGTTCACGTACGACATCACCGACGCTCGCGGTGCGGACGAGGCGACGTCGACCGGTTCCGTCTCGGTCACCGTCGTCGGACGACCGGGAACGCCGTCACGACCGCAGGCCACCGCATCGAATGCCACGGCCACGGTCACGTGGGCGCTGCCCCCGGCCAACGGCGCACCACTCGACGCCGTCGAACTTCGACCGGTCGGCGGCTCGGCGCAATCGCTGGGAGTGGCCAGCAGCACGACGCTCGACTCGCTCGTCAACGGTCAGGCCTACCAGTTCCAGGTTCGGGCGCACAACGCTGCCGGCTGGGGTGAGTGGAGCGAAGCATCGACCGCGGTCACGCCCGACGTCATCCCCGAGGCACCCGCCACTCCGTCGGTCACGTACGGCGACGGTCAGCTGACCGTCGACTGGTCCGAACCCAGGAACGAGGGGTCGGCGATCATCGCCTACGAGATCACGATCGGTGGGAGCGGACAACCGCCGCGCGAGCGCGGTCCCGCCACCACGAGCTACGTGTGGGACGGACTCACGAACGGCCGCAACTACCAGTTCTCGATCGTTGCGATCAATGCGAAGGGACGGTCGGCTTCGTCGCCACCATCCGCGGCCGAGCACCCGTTCCGCGAACCCGATGCCCCCGGCGCACCCGTGGCCGAGCGCGGGAACCGCTATGTCGACCTCACGTGGCCCGCTGCCGAGAACAACGGCGATCCGATCACCGACTACCAGGTGGAGATCGCATCGAATCCCGGGGTCTGGGTCCCCACCGGTGCGGACACCAGCTACCGCTGGACCGACCTCCCCAACGGCGTCGAGCAACAGTTCCGAGTCCGCGCCAGCAACCGCGATCCCGATCCGGGCGCACCGAGTGCGCTGTCCAATGCGGTCGTCCCGTGCACAGTCCCCGATCGCCCGAAGGCCCCGTCGGCGGCGCGCGGTGACAAGTCGGCCCAGGTGACCTACACCCCGCCTGGGGACCAGGGTTGTGCGATCCAACAGATCCAGATCCGGGCGTCGGGGGGAAGCGAGCAGACCGCATCCGGAAGCCCGCACCAGTTCACCGGGTTGACGAACGGCACGAGCTACACGTTCCAGTTCCGGGCCCGCAACGAGGAGGGCTGGGGTGACTGGAGCCCGGCATCCGGCGCGGTGACACCGGCCGGTCCGCCGACCGCTCCGGGCAGCACCAGCGCCAGCGCCCGTGGCGTCGGGGGAATCCGGGTCGATCACGGAGCGTCAGGCGCCAACGGCAGCCCGATCCTGCGCTACGAACTGTCGATCGACAACGGGGCACCGCGCAACGTCGGCACCGGCACCGGCCACAACGTCGACAACCTCAGTGACAGCACGACCTATTCCGTGAAGGTGCGTGCGTGCAACGACGTCGGTTGCGGAGCCTGGGGACCCAACGCCAGTGTGCGCACGAACGGCCCGCCGAACCAGCCGAGCGCGCCGAATGCGTCGGCGTCGAACGGCACGGTCAGCGCCAACTGGAACACGCCGAACGGCAACGGGCTCGGCGTCGACTCCTTCGACGTCGAACACGACCGCGGCGGCCGCAAGTCCCTCGGCGGTACCTCGACGTCGTGGAATGTCGCCAACGGCCAGGGGTATCGCGTTCATGTACGCGCCTGCAACGAGGCCGGTTGTTCGCCGTGGAGCGCGTGGAGCCAGACGGTCACGCCGTCGGCACCGCCGCCGCCGGTGAACGTGACGGCGTCGTACAACGGCTCGGCGGTCGGCGTCGATCCCGGGTGCACGACGAGCGGCTGCAGCTGGGTGCGGGTCGTCGCGACCGGGCTCCCGGCCAACACGACCTACACCGTCACCTGCCACGACGCGGTGTTCGGTTCATGGGGCGCATCGCCGGCGACATCCAACGGCAGCGGCCGCCTCGTCGACGACCGAGCCTGCATCTACGGGCAAGGCCGGCCGATGTGGGTGACCGTCGGCTCACACCGGTCACCGAACCTTCCGCCACCGTGACCGCTCACCGCCCGATTCCCTCCCCTTCGAAGTGACCCCGAGCGAAACGAACAGATGAGCAGCATCACCGATCAACACACCGAATGGTTCAGCGAGCGCTTCAACGCCGTGCTCGTCAACGTCGAGCGCGTCATCCGCGGCAAGTCCGACCAGATCGCGACAGCCCTCGTCGCGCTGTTCGCCGAAGGCCACCTGCTGCTCGACGACGTTCCGGGAACGGGGAAGACGACCCTCGCGAAGTCGATCGCCCGTTCGATGCAGGCGTCGTCCGGACGCATCCAGTTCACCCCCGATCTCCTCCCGTCCGACGTCACCGGCGGCATGGTCTACGACCAGTCCAACGGCACGTTCGAGTTCCGTCCCGGGCCGATCTTCGCCAACGTCGTGCTCGCTGACGAGATCAACCGTGCGTCACCGAAGACCCAGGCCGCCCTGCTGGAGGTCATGGAGGAGCGTCACGTCACCATCGACGGCGAGAGCCGTCCGGTTCCGCGACCGTTCATCGTCATCGCCACGCAGAACCCGGTGGAGCAGGAGGGCACGTATCGCCTTCCCGAAGCGCAGCTCGACCGCTTCCTGCTGCGGACCAGCATCGGCTACCCGGACCTCGCGGCGGAGGTCGACGCCGTCAAGCGCGTCACCGCGGGCGCCGCACCGAGCGACCTCGAGCCGGTGGTTTCCGTCGACGACGTCCGCGAGATGATCGCGATCGCCGGCCACGTGCACGTCGACGACTCGATCTACGACTACGTCGTGCGTCTCGTCGCGGCGTCACGCACCGTCGAGTCGTTGCGACTCGGCGCATCGACACGTGGAGCGTTGGCTCTCGTCAAGGCCTCGCGGACGCTCGCTGCCACGCAGGGTCGCCCGTACGTGACCGTGGACGACGTCAAGGTCCTCGCGCCTGCGGCACTCGCTCACCGCTTGCTGTTGTCGCCCGATGCCGAGCTGCGCGGCGTCGACCCGGCCGACCTCGTCGACGACCTGCTCGATCGAATCGACATCCCGACCCCGGTCCGTTCGAGCTGAACCGTGCCGCGCCCTCGGACACGCGGACCGAACCTGCTGGGTGCGGTGACCCCAGCGGGTGCGATCGTGGTCGCGTTGGGTGTCGTGGGGTTCGTGATCGGCTGGTGGCTCGGCTGGATCGAGTTCACCGTCACGGCCGCCGGCTGCCTGATCGCGATGCTCATCGCCACGGCGTTCGTCGTCGGGCGCCTCCGGATCCGCATCGAACGGACCGTCGAGCCTTCCCTGGTGATGGCCGGCGAGCCGATCGGTGCGCTGCTCTCGGCACGGAACCCCGGGAGGCGACCGACGCGACGCATCGTCGTCGAGGAGTTCATCGATGGTGTCCCGCTCCCCGTTGCGGTGCCGGGCCTGGCACCGGGTGCCGAACACACGACGTTCTACGACCTCCCGAGCGACCGGCGGGCACGGGTGAACGTCGGCCCGGCCGAGGTCGTGCGAACGGACCCCCTGCGCCTGCTGCGCCGTGCCGTCGGCCATGCACCCGCGACGACGTTGTGGGTCCATCCGCGGTGGACCATCGTCGATCCGCTCCCGACCGGATTCGCGAAGGACCTCGAGGGACCGACCAGCGACGCGTCCCCGGCCGGCGACGTCGCGTTCCACGCGCTCCGGCCGTACCGCGCGGGTGACGACCGCCGACACATTCACTGGATGTCGACCGCGCGGGCCGGCACGCTGATGGTGCGCCACTACGTCGACAATCGTCGACCGGTTCTCGCGGTGCTGCTCGACGACGATGCCGGGGCCTACCACGACGACCGATTCGAGGTCGCGGTCGAGGTCGCCACCTCGGCGGTGATGTCGGGCATGATGCAACGGTGGCCCGTGTCGATGCGCACGTCGTCGCAGTGGATCGCCGGTCGACTCCACCCCGCCGGGCGTGACGACATCCTGCGCTCGCTGACCGAGGTCGACACCACGACGGACGGCCCGACACTGGTCGAAGCCGGTGCCGCCCTCATGCGCGCCGAACGCTCCACGTCCGCAGTGATGATCGTGACCGGCTCACGGAGTGCGGTCGAGCTGTTGCCGGTCGTGAACCACTTGCGATCCAAGGCCCGCGTACTGGTCGTGTTCGCAGGCGAGCAACGAGACGACGTGGCGCCGGTCGCTGCCGTGCCCGGCGCAACGGTGCTCCGGACGAAAGATCTCGACGACTTCCGCCGAGCCTGGAACGGAGTGAAGGCGTGACCGAGCACGCGGAGTCGGTGGGTCGTGATCCGGTGGACGCCCGCTTCGTCGCGGATGCGCTCGTGATCGCGATCCTGTCCGTCGCTGCGACGGCCGGATTGCACTCGGTGTACGACGATTGGAGCTACCTCGCGACCGCGGCGGCGGGCGCGGCCACGTCGTTCGCGGCGCTCATCGCCGCACGTCGATGGCACCTGCTCACCGGTGAGATGTTGCTCCTCGCCCTCCTCGGATTCGTGGTGATCGGAGTGGTCGCAACCGGAGGTCTGCCCACCCCGTCGGCGATCGGCGACTTCTTCGACGGCCTCACGGCGGGTTGGGCGGATCTCGTGACCACCGTGGTCCCCGCGGAGTTGACGCCGGCTCGACGCGTTCCCCCGTTCGCCATCGCGTGGTTCTCGATGCTGGTCGGCGCGGTACTCATCCGCTGGGACCGGATCCCCGGATCCCCGCTGCTCGGACCTCTCCTCGGGCTCGCGCTGACCGTGCTGTTGAGCGACGACGATCGTGAGATCGCGATCGTGGTCGGAGCGATCTTCATCGTCGGGTCGCTCGTGATGATCGCTCCACGGCTCGACCGACGACGGGCACTCCGCATCGCGGCGGTGCTCGCCGCGATCGGGATTGCGGCGCCGATCATCGGACCGCGCCTGCCGACGGCGGACGCGAACGAGCGCTACGACCTGCGTGACGAGATCGTTCCACCGTGGGATCCGCTCTCGGTCCCGAGCCCGTTGACCGGGCTCAAGGCCGACCTCGCCGCCGAGAACGAGAACAACGTCGTCTTCGATGTCACCTCCGATCAGCCGGTCACCCGGTGGTCTCGTGCGACGATGACGAGTTTCGACGGGGTCGTGTGGTCGGTTGCCGATCCCGATGCTCCGCCCGAGGACTTCGCCCCGGTGGGGCCCCGTCTGCCCGAACCACCGGTCCAACCAACGTCGGATCCCGAGGTGACCGCCACCGTGACCGTGCGCGATCTCGACGGTCCGTGGGTCCCGATGCCGGGTGCCGGACGGGAGCTGTCGATCGAGGTTCCCGGCGCCGACGGCACCGCTTCGTCCGACCAGCCGGTGGTGCGGGAGAACGTCGCGACCGGCACCGTTGCCGTTCCTGGTGGCCTGCCCCCCGGGACCGTGTACACGGTGACCGCGCTCGCTCCGCCGGCCGCGGACGACGATGCACTGCTTCCGGCCGAGATCGATGTCACCGCCGCCGAAGTCGAACTCGACGTGCTTCCACCGCAGATCCGGAACCTCGCTGCCGACATCACCGAGGGAATCGACCACGGATGGGGCCAGATCGCTGCGATCCGCGACAAGTTCCGCTCGGAGGGGTTCTACGACAAGTCCACCCGAACGTCGCCTGGACACAGCTACTTCCGGGTGTCGGACTTCCTCGCCGACCCCGACGAGATCGTGGGATACGAGGAGCAGTACGCGGCCGCCGCCGCGCTGATCGCCCGGATCGCCGAACTCCCGGTGCGGGTCACGACCGGATGGGAGGTGGAGCCGGATCGGTACGAGGGTGGGACCGCATCGGTTCGCTCCGGTGACGCCACCGCATGGATCGACGTGCGCGTCGATGGAGTCGGCTGGGTGCCGGTGAGTGTCACCCCACCTCGCAGTCGCGAACCCCAGAGCGACACCGCGGTCGCTTCGGCCGATCAGGTCGCCACCCCCAACCCCCCGCCGCCACCCCAGGTCCCACCGGACGTCGACATCATCAACGATTCCCAGGACGAGGACGAGGAAGTCGTCGAGGAGGAGGACGAGGAAGAAGAGGAAGAGGACGAGGAGGTGACCACCGACGCCGGGTTCGGCGCTGCACAGTGGGCCGCGGTCGGAGTGTCGGTGGTGCTCCTTCTCGCGCTGCTGGCGGCACTGGTGATCGTGGGATGGAAGCTGCGCCGCCGGACACGGCGACGATCCGGCCCCGCACCTGCGGCACGCATCGCCGGAGCGTGGCTGGAGCTGTCCGACCGCTGCGTCGAGGCCGGGATGTCATCCGATCGCCAGGCGACGCCTGCGGAGGCCGCGCGCAACTATGCAGCCGACCCCCGATTCGACGAAGCCGAGGGGCACGAACTCATGGAACTCGCGAACGGGGTCGACCGTGCGGCGTACCATTCCGAGCCGCCCTCGCCTGCGGCGGCGGACGCTGCGTGGGTTTCGTGCGACGCCGCCGTCGACGGGCTGCGGTCCCATCATTCGCTGCCTCGGCGCGTCCGGATGCGACTCGATCCCCGACCATTGACCCGACGCGATCCTGCGTTCGACGCCGTTCGCGTGCATGATGACGACATCGAGGCACTGCGATGAGCGAACCAGAAACACCATCGGACGACGAACTGACGACCGACGTCGATCCGGCCTGGCTCGACACCGTGCTCGAACAGCACCGGGGTGACAGCGCCGCGCCCGACGAATCGTCGAACGAGGACGCAGAGCAGGACGACGACCGGCGGGAGACGGAGAAGCAGGAGGAGCAGACGGTCGGAGTCGATGACGATCTGATCGCACTGGTCCGAGCTGCGCGCTCGGCCGACGACGAGCACGACGACATTCCGACACCACCTCGCGGTGTGGACCTCGTCCAACCTCCCGCCACCCCGACACCTCCTTCCTTCGTTGCGCCGCCCCGACCCGAACCTGTCGCACCCGTTCCGTCTCGCCCGCCGCACACGGCTCCCGCGACGGACTCGGTCGACTCCGGGCCGACGCGATGGCAACCGACCGAGCGGATCCGTGCACGTTCCGGAGTTGCAGAGACGGACACGATCGAGCCGCACTCCGTGTCGAAGTCGGGACCCGATTGGGCGAAGGTCGCCATCGCGGCGATCATCGCCGTTGCCGTCCTCGGCCTGGCATGGTTGCTGCGCCCCGGCGGCGATTCCGACGATCCTGCCCCCGTTCCGGACACCGTCGACTCGGGCCCGGTGGACTCGGAACCGATCGACTCGGTGACCGCGGTCGACGCTTCCGACGAGGGGTCCGGATCGTGATGGTGGCCGACGAGGCGACGTTGCCGACCGACCTGTTGCGATCGGTCCTCGGTACAGACGCTGAGCCGTCGCGCCGAGTGCGCGTCGGCGGCTGGGACGCGGCCTCCGAGGCCGGACGCCGCGAGCAGAACGAGGATGCCTGGGGCCACCAGTACGGCACGTTCGTCGTGGCCGACGGGATGGGAGGGCGCCCCGGTGGCGCAATTGCGGCCCGCTCGGCCGTCGAGGCGAGCCTCGACGTGTTCACCCGCGACGAGGTCGTCCATCCGCTCGACTGGTCGCATCGGATGGGCCTCGTCAACGATGCGGTGACCGCTGCCGGCTCGCGCGCCGGACACGATCGGGTGGGCGCAGCGATCGGCATCGTCCAATGTCGGGACGACGGGGTGGTCATCTCGCACGTCGGAGACGTCCGGGTGTATCGACTCCGTGCCGGCGTGGTCGAACTGTTGACGCGAGACCACAGTGTCGTCCACGAGATCCGCGCTGCCGGTGTCGACCCCGCCGAGCTCGACGCGACCGCCGGTCGACTCGGCGCGCTGACGTCGTTCCTCGGAGAGGCCGACACCTGGCGGCAACACTCGCTGCGTTTCGTCGACCGGCGAACCGACGACCGTTTCGTGATCTGCACCGACGGCGTCTACCGATCGATGCGCGCCGCCGACTGGATCGCTCTCTCCGAGATCCGCGAGTGCCGAGCACTCGCCGACGCGATGGTCGAGCGGGCCCGAACGAACTCGAGCCGAGACGACCGCACCGCGCTCGTCCTCTCGTTGGCGGGCCCACGATGAGTCGCATCGTGAGCGGACGCGACGCCGACGGCACGAGTGACCCTGGGCCGCTCGACATCGGACCGCTGCGCATCGCCGACGGCACCGGAATCGTCGCCCGATCCGCTTCGGCCGTGCTGTTCGTGGCGACCGCGAGCGCGGCCGGACAGCCCGATCTGGTCGCAGCCTTCTCCGCGGCCGAACCCGGCAGCGAGGCATCCCGGGTCACCGCGGCAGCAGCGGATGCGTCGTTCGACGTCCCTGCGTTCGCAGCCGTCGATCTGCGCGTGCCGCTTCGTGTCATCGCATTCGGAGCCGTCGAGATCCACACCGATCATCCCTCGCTTCCGATGCTCTCCGCGGCTGCGTCGACGTCGTGGGTGGAGCGCCAACTGGATGTCGGCGATTCCACGGTGACCATCTCGATCGGCGCCTCGCCGAATCCGGCGACCGACCTCCGCCTCGGATGCGTCGCGGGCGGCGGGTTCACCCTCGAAGTGGCCGGACGCCACGCTGCCGCGCCGATGCCGACGCAGACGGCGGGCACGCCGACACCCGAATCCGCTCCCGCACCGTCCGTCACGGCTGAGCGGGAACTCGAGCCACGGGTCTCGGCGGTCGATCAGCCATCATCCGTCGACCACACGACGGGCGACGCTGATCCGACCACACCCATCGCGAGAACCGCCGTGGACGGTTTCGCCGCACTGCGCGCGGCGATGGAACAACCGGGCGCAGTACAGGATGACGTGACGCTGGCACCGCCGATCGGCGGTCGCAGTCCCGATCGAGCGGATTCGACCGGCGGGCGGCCGCAAACCCGGTCTCGATCGGACGATCCGGATCGACCTTTCGTCCTCGCCGTTCATTGCACGTCGGGTCACCCGAACCCGCCTCAACGCTCGACGTGTCGTCGCTGCATGGCGCCGATCGACTCCTCCCGGCCTGCGGCGAACGTCCGTCAACCGGTCCTGGCCGTCATCCGACTCCCCGATGGAACGCAGCACTCCGTCGACCGCCAGCTGGTTCTCGGTCGCCGACCCGATCTCGCCGCGGCTCGTGCCGACCGGTCGGCCGCCTCCGTTCGCATGAGCGATGAGTCGTCGGTCTCGCGCACGCACCTGCGCATCGACGTCGAGGACTGGTCGATCAACGTGGTGGACTGCGGGTCGCGCAGCGGTACGGCGCTCGTGTCCGGGAACGACGCAGAGCCAGAACTCCTCGACGCGTGGGTACCTCACGAGGTCGCGGCCGGTGCGCAGTTGTACCTGGGAGGCCCCACGATCGTCACCGTCATGGCCGCACCGCTCGACGAGGAGGTCGACGTCGATGGCTGACGGCGATCGGAACGAGCTGATCGTCGAGTTCGCCGGGAACGAGGGGACGCTCCTCCCCGGCGACGAGTTGACGTTCGGCCGTTCCGGTGACCTGGTGATCGACGCGAACAATCCGTATCTGCACCGCTCACTCGGAGTGTTCGCACACGTCTCCGGCGCCTGGTGGGTGGCCAACACGGGCAGCACGATCGCCATCCGCCTCGACGACGCCAACAGCTCGTCGTACGGCATCGTCGCTCCCGGCGCGCGCTCACCGCTCGCCTACGAGACCACCGCGCTGAGCTTCGAGGCGGGCGAGAGCTCGTACTCGCTGCGCTGCGAAATCCTGCACGATCGTCCGTCGTTCGAACTGACCCGGCCGCAGGACTGGGCGGGGCCCGACGACGAGGCGACGAGAACCGCGACGTCGCTCCCACTGAACGACGACCAACGACTGCTCCTCATCGCCTTGTGCGAGCCGTGGCTCGACGCCGACGGGGTCGGCGAACTCGCCACCAACCGTCAGCTCGCATCCCGGCTCGGTTGGACGATCACCAAGTTCAATCGCAAGCTCGACTGGCTCTGCTCCAAGTTCGCGAAAGCGGGCGTGTCCGGGCTCGTCGGCACGGAGGACCTCCTCGCACGCGATCGCCGACTCCGACTCGTCGAACACACCCTGCACGCCGGTCTCGTGGACCGCGACGATCTCTCGCTCCTCGACCAGCCCACACCGGATCCTTCCACGCCGCGGCCCGATTGATCACCCGCGCTCCGGGATCGCGACCTGGACCACCGACGGGATGCGGTCGATGATCAGGATGCCGCGACCTGGAACCATTCGCTGGCCTGGCCGCAGCGGGGCCTTCACACCGGTGGCCTGAAGGATTTCGGTCGCGTCGTCGGGCTGCAGGACGAGCATCCGCCGCGCCCGGCGGAGCGCGGTGAGCAGCGGGTTCGTCGTGTAGCCGGCGAGGGAACGGGTCTCGAGCGATGCGATGATGCGCAGCGAATCGGACTTCGCCAGTCGCTCCCACACCGGGTTGAGCGACGCGTCGTCGAGGGTGTCGAGATCGTCGAGAAGCAGCACCTGGGGTACGTCGGTGGGTCCCATCTCGAGCAGGTTCGCCAGACGATCCAGGACCGGCAGGATCGCCTCGGCGCGCCCGAAACCCTCCTCGTGAACATCCGCACGGTCGATGGCCGACGACGAGGCTCCGACCGCCCACACGTGATGGTTCGCGCGGAGCCCGGCGGCGCAGGTGGTCAACGTCGTGGACCGGCCCGAGCGTGGCGCTCCGGAGATGAGGAAATTCGACCAGGTCATGTCGATGATCGCGGTCGTGCCGCTCAGGTCGTGCACGCCGAGCGGAAACCGGAGCGGCGGTTCCGATTCCTCGTCGCAGAGGTCGGCGACGCGAACTTCGTCGGGCAGCGCGCGACTCGAGATGGACGACGGTGCCGACGGACCCAGGGAACGACCGAACCGGCTGATCATGTCACCCTGCGCCTTTGCGCTGTGGTCGTGCGACACGGCGGCGATCTGCACGATCGAGTCGGCCTGCCACAGCCCACGGCCGGGCGCGAGGTCGAGCCCCTTGGCTCTCGCGGTGGGAACCCCGTGATCGGTGTAACCACCTTCGTCGGCGTGGCGCAGTACGAGGCGGTTCGAGACCGCTGAATGCAAGCGGGTCGGCACCGCGCTGCGCCGATCGGCCGTGATCACGACGTGCACCCCGACTTGGCGACCGTCGACGACGAGATCGTTGAGCATGTCCGTCCATGCCTCCATCGGCACCGCCATCGAGATGCTGCCGCCGGCGTTCGAACCGGTGAACATCCCTGTGAAACCGCCGAAGCCGTCGACGAGGACGAGCAGTCGCGGCAGCGGCTCGTGCCCCTCGTTGTACGCGGAGAGGTCCTCGGCGTGTGCCGTCGCGAGCAGCGTGCGGCGACGCTGGAGTTCGTCGCCGAGCCGGGCGAGCTGGCGCGTCACCGCTTCGAGGTCGTCACCCGATGCCACTCCGACGACCTGTGGGAGTGGCAGGATCGAGGCGAGCCCCCGAGACGCGAAATCGAAGCCGACGATCTCCAACTGTCCGGCCGGGGCACAGGCTGCGGCCGACACCGCGAGGGTGCGCAGGGCGGTCGTCTTCCCGGAGCCTCCGGAGCCGAAGATCAGCCATCCACCGCCCGCCTCGAGATCGATCAGTGCGGGCGTCTGGTCCTGCTGCTCGGGCGCGTCGACCATCCCCATCGCGATGATCCGGCCGGGGTGCTCCCGAGCACCGACTGCTCGCGGGTCGTCGAGAACGTTGCCGAGCGTCAGGTGATCGGGAAGCACATCACGCCACGGCTTGCGGGGGGTGGGCAGTCGAAGCCGGTTCGACGCCGCCGACACCGCGTCGAGCACCGCGTCGAGATGGGTGCGATCGGACGACGCGCTCCCACCCCCGACGGACTTCGGTGAATCGTCGGTCCGGTCGAAGCGCGCCGTGAGCACCGGGGTCTCGATCTCCTCGGTGGTCAGCGGAGCGCCGCAGAACGCGCTCTGGAAGGCGGCGAGGTGCCGGGGTCCCAGACGGGCATACGCTCGACCCTTGAGCGGGACGGGGATGTCGGCTGCGTCAGGGCTGTCGATCACCGAGTTCGATTCCGACCGGTCGAGCATCCGCAGCGACATCCTCAGGTTCGTGTTGGCGAGGATGTTCTCGTTCACCGATCCGGACGGGCGCTGTGTGGCCAGGATCAGGTGGATCCCCAGGCTTCGTCCCCGCTGCGCGATGTCGACCACTCCGGCGACGAACTCGGGCACTTCCTTGACCAGCGTCGCGAACTCGTCGACCACGATGACCAGCGACGGCGGTGCGTCCTCCGGATACTCCTCGAGCATCTCGGCGAGGTCTTTCGCGCGACCCTCCATCACCGCCATACGACGGTTGAGTTCGGCACGCAGCGACGTGAGCGCACGGATCGACAGCTCGGCCGACAGGTTGGTGACGTAGCCGACCGTGTGCGGGAGGCCGCCGAACACGTTCGACGAGGCCCCACCCTTGTAGTCGACGAACAGGAAGTTCAGGCGCTGGGGAGAATGGTTCACCGCGAGCGACGCGACGATCGACTGCATCAGCTCGCTCTTGCCGGCGCCTGACGTGCCACCGATCAGAGTGTGCGGACCGTCCTCGACGAGGTCGAGCACGAGCGGGCCGGACGCTCCCATGCCGATCGGGAACGACAGGCCGTATCCGCTCGCCGACAACCACTTCTCGGTGACCCACTCGGCCGTCGGTGTCCCCACACCGAGGACGTCGAGCAGCGGGGCGACCCGCGGGATGGAACTCGCGAGGGACGCTGTGGAGGCGTCACGGATCGGCGCCAGCGCACGAGCGACGCGGTCGGCGATGTCGAGGCGGATCTGTTCGACCTCGATCGACCGGTCGTCGACCGCGGGATCGGTGGACCACACCGTGCCGACGAGCGACGCGCTGGGGCCGTGATCGGCCACGAGCACCTCGTGTGCCTGCCGGGGGACCCCTGCTGCGCTGTCGGCGAGCCACACCACACTGATCCCCGCCTCGGGGCACAGGTCGAGCAGGCGCGCGATCTCGGACGGGTCGGGACGAAGGTTGGCATCGATCACCGCCAGGATCCATGGCCAGCGACGATCGACCTGATCGTGATGTCCTGCGGCGGTCCGGTACTCGGCCACCTCGAGCAACCGGCCCACGAGACTGTGCGTCTCGTCCTCGGTGATCGCCATGTGGTCACCGCCCATGGGAGACGTCACGGCGCGCACGTGAGGCAGCCACTTCAACCACGAGGTCATCGGACGGTCCTCGTGCACCGCGGCGACGATCGTGAGGTCCTCGGGGCTGTGCAGACATCCGGCCTGCACGACGAGTGACGAGGCGATCCCGGTCACGAGATCGGCCGGACCGTGGATCCCGTACACGCCGTGTCCGACGAGGTCGTTGGTGACGGGAACATCCCGGATGACGTCGGCTCCGACGAGCGCGTCGCGCGCCGCGACGCGCAACTCGTCCTCTCCTCCCCGGCCGATCTCGGGGGTGACCAGCGGCGTCGTGGAACCGAGACCGACGCGCAACTTCAGGAAGTCGGGAGCATCTCGTCCACGTGCCCAGAGGTCGACGGTGCGCAACTCGGCGCGACGTGCCAAGTCGGCCAGATCCGGTGCGGCCCGCAGACGTTCGACGCGCTCCTCTTCGAGCACCTCGTCGATCTCGGCACGCCACTTGACGAGCCGCTCGGCGAACTCGGCCGACTCGGTACTGAACTTTTTCTTCCCGGATCGGCGGTCCTCGAAGCCGTTCGCGATCATCACCAGCGGCGACATCAGGGTGATGATCAGGAACTGCGGCTGCCGAGAGAACGCGAAGAACGTGAGCCCGGCTGCGAGCGGAGCCAGCGCGGTGAGGATCTGGAATCGACGCCCTTCCCGGCGCTCCGGGATCGGACCGAGGTCAGGTGCGTCACGCTCGTGGACCACCGGCGGTCGATACGGCGTCCGCTGGAACTCGATCTGACCGAGTTGGTCCGTCCGCTCCCCCGCCGCACGCACGAAGGAACGAAACGCGAGGCGGGTTCCGCCGACGCCGACGACGTCGTGGTCCTCCACGATCGTCGCAGCGTCGATCTCGACGTCGTTGACGGTGACCGGGTTGGCCACGTCGGGGAGCGGCGCGACCGTGACCGACCAGTCGTCGGCAACGTGGATCTCGACGTGCGAACGCGAGACCGTCGGGTCCCCGAGCACGATGTCGGCCTGCTCGTTGCGGCCGGCGACGAACGATCCGGGGAGCAGCGTGGTGCTCGAACCGGCATCGGGACCGGCCAACACGTCCGCACTCACCGCCTGCTCCGGAATCGGAGGAACCGCCTGCACATGCTGGGAGAAGCCCACGACGACTTCGTCACCCGACACGATTCCCGAATCCCCCACCGCCGACTGCGGATCCAGCGACCGCCCGGTACGCAGCAGGCTGACCACGGGTGAACGGTCGTGCACTCCGACCTCATCGGCGAGCGCCCGGGCCAGTTCGGCGACGGAATGGGTGAGGTCGACATCGACGATCACGTCCTCGACAACGCCACCGGTCGCGCGTGCCCGCAGGATCAGTTCCACCGCCGTGACGGTAGCCGGACGAGTCGCTGTGCCTCACTGGGGACCAGTCCCCGGTCGGGACAACCGGGACGGGGTGTGGCGGGCTCCGACGCTACGGTCGACCCGGTGAGTGAAACGTCGACGACGTACCGGTACTCCACCGCGCTGCAACGGTTCGCGGTCACGATCTGCTTCGTTCCCCTCGGTTCGATCCTGGTGATCGCCTCGGCCACATCGATGTCGAGTCCCGTCGGCCGGGCGTTGTCGGCTGCCGCGGGCCTGGCGGCGATCACCTTCGCGGCGTGGTTCTGGAGCCGGTCGCGCCGGCATCGACTCGAGGTCGGCTCCGAACACGTCGTCGCCACACCGATCATCGGGAGAACCCGACGGTGCCGAACCGAGTCCGTGGCCTTCGTGACCGATGTTGCCCTGCGGGCCCGGATGGGGACCGCACAACGAGCCTGGGTGCTGTGGACCCCGGATGTCGAAGCACCCAACTTCTACGATCGACGACACGCCGAGGGTTCATTGACCGAGGCGCAACGATCCCGGATCCACGACGGATCGAACGGTCAGCGCCGAGCCGAACCATTCGTCATCCCGCTGAACGGACTCTCGGCCGAAGCGATCGACCACCTCCGATCGGTGCTCGAACAGAGCGGCGGTCGAGGCTGAGCGCAGATCGGGCCTGACTCGGTCAGCCGGGCATCGAGTCGGCCTTCCCCGGCTCGATCCCCAGCCACTGCTGCGTCTCGGCACGGGTCAGGATCGAACCGGTCGGTGAACGCGGGACATCCGACTCCACCATCACCACGTCGGGACCGTAGGCGTCGAGGTCGAACACCTGGATGCCCAGCGCTCCGCAATACGCCTCGAGCATCTCGGACGTGAATCGATCGCGGATCTTCCGAGACGAGTACCGGTCGGTCTCCTCGAACGCCTGGACGGTGCCGTTCGCGTCGAATCGCCAGCGGCTACCGGTATGGGCCACGGAGATCGTCCGGACGTAGTTCAGGAAGTCGGTCGGGACCGGTCCGAACATCTCGAACTGCACCGCTCCGAGCCGCGCAGGACGGTCGCCGTGGGCCGACGTGTGTGGCACACATCGGACGGCCACACCCTGGCAACGAACCGTGCTGCTGAGATGACCGATCGTGCTCACGGCGTCGGTGCCCCGCAAGCCGCAGTCGAAGTACGCCGTCCACGAAGGACCCATCGAGGTCAGCATCTCGCGTGGCCGACAACCACCCATCAGCGGCTCGAGTCGAGCGAAGCCGTTCTCGATGCCGACGAGTCGGGACGTCGTGACCGACGGGTACAGCGACCGACGCCACGTCTCCAACGCGTCGACCGCCTCATCGAGTGGCAACTCCAGAAACCCGATCGACGATGTCGTGGGTGCCCAGCGTTCGGACGCGAGGGTCTGCATTCCGATTGCTTAGTCGACGGTGAACAGTTCGACGGTGCCGTTGGGATCGTTCGCCTCGATCCGCTCCTGGTGACCAGGGCCTCGTCGAGAAGCACCCGTGTCGAACTCTTCGTATCGCCGCACGCCGCCCTGCGTGTACTGGAGGTCCGGCCGGTTGATGCCGACGCGCACGCCGTCGATGTCCACCTGTTGTTGATTCACGCGGATGTCATCGGCGCCCGCCGCTCGGAGCTGCCCGATCCGGTCCTGCAGGTGCTGGTTCTGCGTCGGACTCTGCCCGATGGGTCGGTTCGTCGGCAAGGGCTCCGGGGCGGTGGGATTCACTGCGAGGTCTTGCGGCAGCCGGGAGCTCGCCACGGCACTCGGGGTCTCGGCGACCGTCGGCGTGGGGGTGTGATCGAGGTCGGGCGTTCCACTTCGGGTCAACAGTCGTCCGACACCGAAGTTCAGCGCTCCGGAGCCCGAGCCCGTGACGGCTCCGAGCGCCAGTTGCCCGCCGCTCGGCATGCCGTCTCCTGTCAGGACACTCGTCGTGACCGTCTCGGCCACGCCGGAGGCCGCTCCGAGGACGACCGCTCCGCCCAACGTCGCTCCGCCCGGAAGGGCACCGAAGGCACCGGACACCGCGGCGCCGGTCGGCGAGAACGTCCCCGTCGCATAGCCGACCGCCATCGACGACCCCACCCCGATCAGGATTCCGGCTCCGACGACTGCGCCGGCGCCGGTCGCGATCAGGGCGACTCCCACGGCTGCGACGCCGACCATCGCCACGGTTCCCCACGGGTCGTCCTTGATGGCCTCGACGAACTGACCCATCCGGCCCTGCTCCTCGCGGGTCCGCATCGCGTCGGCTTCTTCGATGCTGATCGGGCGCAGACCCGACGGATCGACCCGGTTGATCGGGTCGTGCCACGCATAGGTGTAGGCACTGGCCGACCCGTTCGAACCGGCCTCGGCCAACAACGGGTCGATGGACAGGAACTGGTGCGTGGCCGGATCGAGCACGCGAGCGCCGAGCAGGAACAGCGGTCCGACCGGGACACCGCCGAACGGACGTGAGCCGTCGGAACGCGACCACTCACCGGTGGAGACGTCGAGGCGTTCCACGCCGATGGTCACGAACCGGTCATCGCCGATGCGGTCCACTCGTCCGGAGACCGGGTCGTGGCCGATCGGCGCACCGTCGACGAAGGCCGGACGCCCGATGGCGTCGTACACGACCTCGATGCGACCCGATGACGGACCGTCACGGTCGATGGCCGCCAGCCGACCTGCCGTGTCCCACACGTACTCGGTCACGGCGCCGTCGGGAGCGACTTCGCGTGACCGTCGGCCGGCAAGGTCGTACGCGATCGTGGTGACCCCGACGCCGTCGAGACGGACCGACACCACCCTGCCCGCTGCGTCGTAACCGAACCGACGTGTGCCCTCCGGTCCCGTCTCGGTCGCCACCAAGCCGTCGTCGGAGTAGGTGAAACTCGTCGAGGCGGCACCGTCGGGAGCGATCTCGACGAGGCGGCCCGCCTCGTCGTAGCGGTAGAGCGCACCGTCGCGGCCGATCGTCAACCGGCCCGCGACATCGGTTTCGTGATCGCCGCTGGTCGGCACCGCGACCGAATCGCCGCCGTCGAACTGCACGTTGACGACCCGGCCGAGCGCGTCGCGTTCGTACTCGAGTCGACGTCCCTCGGGGTTGGTCGATGCGACGACCCAGCCGTCGGCGTCGCGCTCGATCTCGGTTCCGCCGTCGAGCGTCGTGGTCGACACGAGCCGATCGTTGTCGTCCCACAGGAACTCGGTGAACAGGTCGGTGCCGGGCACCGCTGACGAGACCAGCCGATGGGCAGCGTCGTAGGAGTACTCCCCGAGCACCGTTCCGTCGGGCGCCCGCCGCGCGGTCTCGGCTCCGAACCCGTCGAGGTCCCGGTCCCAGCCCGTCCCGTCTCCGTGACGCACCCCGGTGACCATCCCGTTCGCGTTGCGTACGCAGTCGGTCACGACGCCGGCGGGATCGGTGAGACGCTCGAGACGCCCGTCGTCGCCGTACTCGAGCGAGGTGGCACGTCCGCCCGGCATGGACTGGGCGGAGAGCCGACCCCGTTCGTCGTAGGCGTATCTGCTGAGGAGTCCCGCCGGGTCGGTCGCCTCGCTCAGCAGGCCGCGCTCGTCGTAGCCGAACCTCGTGGTCGCGCCGGTCGGATCGACCGCCTCGACCACCCGCCCGCCGGCGTCACGTCGCAGCGAGGTCGTTCCATCTTCCGTGGACACTCCCACGAGGCGATAGTCGTCGTCCCACTCGAATCCGCGACGGCGACGACCGTCGGAGACCTCGCTCACATAGCCGCGCTGATCGCGGTCGAAGAACCGTCGGACCCCGTCGATGCCGACGATCACCGCCAGCCGGCCCGCCTCGTCGTAGTCGAACTCCTCGACCCGACCCGCTGGGCTCACGCGACGCGCGACGCGGCCCCCGGGCGTGTACTCGAGCGTCGCCCGCCCGCCGGCCGGGTCCACCACGGCCACAGGACGCCCGAGCTGGTCGATCTCGGTCGTCCAGGTCCGACCGTCAGGAATCGTGACCGTGGCGACCTCACCGTTGGGGTGGTGGGTCCACCTGGTCACACCGCCGTCGGGCGACGTCGACGCGACCGTGCGCCCCAGCACGTCGAAGTCGCGATGCCAGGTGTTGCCTTCGGGGTCCGTGAAATCGGTCAACCGGCCACGGACGTCGTAGCCCTTCACCGACGTGGCACCGGTCGGGTCGGACGAGCTCACGTGCAAGCCGACGGGGCTGTAGGTGTTCGAGTACGTCGCTCCGTCCGGCGCGGTCACCGCGGTGACGTTGCCGAGTTCGTCGTAACCGAACTCGACGCTCGAGCCGGCCTCGTCGGTGACGGTGGACATGGCCCCGTGGGCCCCGAACGTCGCCGACCATGCGATGTCGCCGGGCTCGGACCCGGCTCGCATCCGGCCGGCCGCCGTGTACTCGTGTGTGGTCACGGCATCGCCGGCGACCTTGCGCGCGACCCGGCCCGCCGCATCACGCTCGAGGATCATCTCGACGCCGGCCGGCTTGGTCAACTTGACCAGCAGGCTGTGCGCGTCGTAGTCGAAGGTCGTCGTGTGTCCGAGAGCGTCGGTCGTCGCGGCGAGCTGTCCGTCTGTGTCCCATTCGAAGCGGGTGACGACACCGTCGGCATCGGTGACCTCGAGCGGAAGCCCTCGATCATCGAGGATCTGGGACACCTGGGCACCGTCGGCGGTGACCACGCGGTTCGGTGAGCGCAAGGCCGTGTCGAACTCCATGCGCGTCACGGCACCGGCTCGATCGGTTTCGGCCACGACGCGGTGGAGGTCGTCCCACTCCCATTCGAGGACCACGCCATCAGGATCGACTCGGCGCACCAGGTCGTCACGTTCATCGAACTCGTACGCCCAGGTCGCACCGTCGCGTTCGACGACCTTGGTCATCCGGTCCCGGCTGTCATAGGTGAAGCGCATCGCCGAGCCGTCGACGTCGATCACCGCCGTCAGGTTGCCACGACGATCGTGAATCATCGCCTGCCGGACCCCGTCGTCGTCACCGGTGATGATCGTGGAGCCGGACGCGTCATAGCGATAGCTCGTGACCCTCCCGAACTGGCTGACCTGACGCTCGACGCGCCGCTGCTCGTCGTAGTCGTTGACGAACATCGCGACGCCGTCGGGGTCGACGACCGACCGAAGCAGGTCGCCGTCCCACTCGTAGCGCATCCAGCCCGAACGTGATTCGGCACGCACGATGCGGGATTCGTCGTCGCGCGTGTAGTCGACACGGCGACCGTCGTCGGCGATGATCGAGGAGACCATGCCGTCCGCCCAGGCGACCGTGACGGTGCGGCCGGTCACCGTCTCGCGCATGGCGGTGATGACCCCGGACCTCGTGCGTTCCACCTGCACGCGGGCCACCCCGACATCCCACCCCGTCAGGGCGCCGGCGGCGTCGAAGTGAAATCTGCGCACATGGTCGGTGACCAGCATCCAGCTGGAGTCGCCGTTCGGGTCGTCGTGCTGCACGAGTTCGAGACCGCGGCGACCGGTCGACGACCATCCGCCGTGTTCGCGCACGAACGGGATCGCTGCCCCGTCCCCCAGCGTCACGTCGGCCCGTGCGCCGTCGGCGTCAACCCGCATGTCGAGGAGCGACGACCAGCCCGGTCCGAACGCACCGCGACGATCCGACGTCAACGAGTTGTAGGTACGCACGATGTTCAGAGCGCCGGCGATCGCCGGGAAGACCAGATCGGTCTCCTGATGGATCATGTTGCCGTTCGCCGCGCAGATCGGATCGTCCACGTACCCGGACGTGGGCGGGATCCCCACCAACGTGACCGGGTCGACCTCGATGACGGGCGGCGGAGTGCCCACTCCCTCGGCCTCCAACCCCAGAGCGATGACGTCGTCGGAGACCGGTGTGTTGCCGTTGACGTCGGCCGCGATCAACGCATCGTGGATGGCCGCGACGAACTTCTCGTTCGCAGCCATCGCCTCGACCAGCGTGGCGAGCTTCGCGATGCCGTCGACCGACACCGGGTTGTCGCACCCTGCGACGACCGCTGCGTGATCGGTGGCGAGCGACGGCTGATCGGAGGCGGCCGCAGCGCGAGTGGGCCCGACCGCGGGACCGAAAGCGGCCAGGCGGTCGGTGTCGGCCGATGTGGAGGACATCAGTAGCTCACCAGAGAACCGGTCGGTGCGAAGCCCGGAGCGGTCGGGAGTCCGACTTCGGCGGGAGCCGGCGGAAGGTCGTCGTTGCCACCGAACAACGGGTTGATGTTGCGTTCCATCCAGTTTCGGTCATTCTTCACTCGCTGCTCCTCGGCGGCGTGGAGGCGCCGGTTCTGTTCGTCCATGGCCGACTTCCACTGGAACGCCCACGCATTCGCGCCTTCGCGCAGGCTCGTCACGACCTCGCCCGCTCCCACCGACTCGTCCTCGATGCGCGTCACGAACTCGGTCCCGAACGTTCCCGTCCAGTCGACGAGGGCTTCTCCGGCCGCGGTGACCCTGCTGGTCATCATCGCCTCGACGGCGTCAGCGGTCGTCCACAGGCGCCGCGCGATGCGCAGCGCTCCGTCGAAATCGAACCGCAGCGCTCCTGCACCGCCCCATGACATCGTCGATCAGCCCTTCGTCCGTCGTCGGCGATTCGTCTACTTGTCGGCCGCGGTGACAGCTTCGACCTGGTCATTGATGTAGGTCGTCAACTGCTCGCGCGCCTCGGCACAACGCCCCTTGGCCGTCGTGGTGAAGTTCGACACCGACGACACGGCTTGCTGCTTCGCGTTCCCTTCCCAGTCGGTCGACGTGAGCCGTGACAGATGCTCGTCCAACTGCCCCTCCAGCATCGTGAACTTGGTGCCCACGGCCGGACCGAGAGCCTCCAACGCGCCGGTGTCGACGTCCACGTAGTCGACCGACGCAACGGCCGGCGCCTCGACCGCCTTGCCGTCGACCTGGATCGCAACGGTCGCCCCACCGAGCGAACCCTGGATGTTCGACACCGAGACCCGCACCGCCTCGGCCATCGCCGCCATGTCCTTGTGGAGATTCTGCGCGAAGTTCTGGGCGAGTTGGCCGCACTTGGTCTTGAAATCGACCGCGTTCGGACCGAAGTACTGCACCTCGACCGCCATCGACACCAAGTTCTCCAGCTCACTGTGCATCTGGCCGAAGATCTCGGTGGCCTGCTGGCCGTACGCCGTCATCGACGCCGGGTTCACTCGAATATGAGTCATGAAGTCTCCTCCTGGAGCAGTGTGGATGGGTGAAAGCGACCGGCGTTCCGGACGAGTGTCAACGTACGTGACGAACGCGTCGAGTGCACCGGGGAGCAGTCCCCGGTCACCCGGCCCGAAACGGGCGGTGAGAGCGCAGGAAGTCCATCACCTCGTCAGCCGAGTCGCCGGATCCGATCAGCGACGCGTACGGCCGCTCGCCGGCCAGCGTCCGCAAGAGCGGCTCCGCCGGCAGCACCTCCGTCCAGAACTCGGTGTTCAGGAACACCATCGGGCTGATCGTGCCGAACACGTCGTAGTGGTTCTGCGTGGCGTCTTGGAAGACCTCCTGGAGGGTGCCGGCGGCGCCGGGGGCGAACACCACGCCCCGGGTCGCGAGCGCGAGCAGCCCGTCCTCGCGGATCGAGTTCGCGAAGTACTTCGCCACCGACGTCGCGAACTGGTTGGTCGGCTCGTGGCCGTAGAACCAGGTCGGCACCGCCAGGCTCTCTGCACCGTCCGGGAAGCGCTCCAGAACGGCGGCGCCGGCGCGCAGGTACCGATCCGAGTGGCGGTAGTCGTCCGCCGCCGCGAGGATGACGATCGCTTCGTCGAGCGCATCGTCGGGCCGAGTGGCGAGCCACGCTCCGAGGTTGGCGGCCTCCATCGCCCCCGGCCCGCCCCCTGTCGCGACGTACCAGCCTTCTCGCGTCATCGCACGGCCCAGTTCGGCCACCGTCACGTACGTGTCGTCGGTCCGCCGCATCGAGTGGCCGCCCATCACGGCGGCGACGTCACGATGTCCATCGAGGTGCTCGCCCAGCGCATCGTCGATCGCGTGATCGTGGAGGCGTTGTGCCAGAGCATCGATGACCGGGATCGGTTGTCCGCGCGGATGGCGGGACGCCCAGGCGTAGATGCGCGAGTCGAGCGCGTCCCGGTCGAACGATCCCGCCGCCGACGGATCCCAGCCACCGAGCAACTCGCCGTGTCCGTAGAGGCGCGCCCGGTACGGATCGAACGGAATCGCCGGCAGCCGCGGGAACACCACCGCTCCCCCGGCGACGACGTGCTCGAGCACGTCGCCGTGCAGGCGACACCCGAGAAACGTGGCCCCGACACACGACACCGATTGGATCACCTGCTCGCGCGCGGACAGATCCACACCCTGCACGACCACCCCGTCGAGGCGCTGCACCCGCGCGACGTATGCGTCGAACTCGGCCAGGTCGTGAATTTCGAGCATCGCTCACGAGCGTAGGTGGTGATCCGCGACGGGAATGATCGACCATGGCGCCCGGGCAGGAGCTCCGGGTGCGCCGACATTCCGCCTTACTCGGACTCCACGCGTCGCCAGCGACACACCGCTCGGCCGAGTCCGAGCAAGGCGGAATGAACGCACGCCCGGAGGTCTCGCTTCCCCTCGCTCGATCTCGTCACCCACGTGAGTCGCATGGACGAGATTCACCGGGCGGCGCCGGCCGCAGACCACGAACGACCAACCGTCAGGAACCTCACACTGCGACGGGCGGTGATGCGGGTGCTCCTGCGTGCTGACGGCCCGGTGAGGGTGGCCGACATCGTGCGGGCCCTGGAGGACGACGAGCACTTCGGGATCGCCGATCATCACGTCGCGAGCGCCTCACAGCGGGTGTCGAACCTGCTCGGTTGGCAACTCCGCCGAGGTCGTGTGCGTCGGGTCGCGCGTGGCATCTACGTCGCGGTGCCCGACGCGATCCCACGGACGACACGCTGGCGGATCGAACACTGGGACGAACTGGTGTGACGATCTGGTGCGAGTTCAGCCGGCGTCGACGACCTGGCGGCGGAGGTCGTTGATCTCGTCACGCAGTTTGGCGGCGTACTCGAACTTGAGGTCGGCCGATGCGGCGTGCATCTCCTCCTCGAGCGTCTGGATCAACCGGGTCAGCTCCTGCTGCGGCAGGTTCTTGAGTTCGGTCTTCACCTTGTCCCGCTCGCGCTGACGGCGACGATCCTTGCCCGGTACCGCGGCCCGGTCTTCCGGACCGCGCAGCATCGACAGGATGTCGCCGACGGCCTTGCGGATCGTCTGCGGGTCGATGCCGTGCTCGGCGTTGTAGTCCAGTTGGACCTGGCGGCGCTGCTGAGTGGTGTCGATCGCCGTCTGCATCGAATCGGTGATCTTGTCGGCGTACATGACGACCTGGCCATCGACGTTGCGGGCGGCGCGACCGATCATCTGGATCAGTGAGGTCTCCGAGCGCAGGAACCCCTCCTTGTCGGCGTCGAGAATGCACACGAGCGACACCTCGGGGAGGTCGAGCCCCTCACGCAGCAGGTTGATGCCGACCAGCACGTCGAACTCGCCGAGGCGGAGTGCACGCAGGATCTCGATGCGCTGGATCGTGTCGATGTTCGAGTGGAGGTACCGCACCCGCAGACCCTGTTCGAGCAGATAGTCGGTGAGGTCCTCGGCCATCTTCTTGGTGAGCGTGGTGACCAGCGCACGGTCGCCCATCGCGATCCGTCCGTTGACCAGTTCCATCAGGTCGTCGATCTGCCCCTTCGTGGGCTTGACGATCACCTCGGGGTCGACGAGACCGGTCGGGCGGATCACCTGCTCGACCAAGTTCGTCGAGACGCGGGTCTCGTACTCCGACGGAGTGGCCGACACGAAGATCGCCTGGTTCACCCGTTCGAGCACCTCCTCGAACGTGAGCGGCCGGTTGTCGCGGGCGGACGGCAGCCGGAATCCGTGGTCGACGAGCATGTCCTTGCGGCTGCGGTCACCGGCGAACTGACCGTGCAGCTGCGGGACCGCGACGTGGCTCTCGTCGACCACCAGCAGATAGTCGTCGGGGAAGTAGTCGAGCAGGGTGAACGGCGGCTCGCCGTAGTCCCGGCCGTCCATGTGCATCGAGTAGTTCTCGATGCCGTTGCAGTAGCCGACCTCGCTCATCATCTCGAGGTCGTACGACGTGCGCATCCGCAGACGCTGTGCTTCGAGCAGCTTGTCCTGCTCCTCGAACTCCTTCAAACGGACCTGGAGCTCCTCCTCGATCTTGCCCATCGCGGTCTGCAACCGCTCGGCCGACGTGGCGTAGTGCGTGGCCGGAAACACGTAGGCCCGATCCAGGTCGCGCAGGTTCTCGCCCGTGACCGGATCGATCGTGGTGATCCTCTCGATCGTGTCGCCGAACATCTCGACGCGCAGCACGTTCTCCTCGTAGGCGGGGTGGATCTCGATCGTGTCGCCGCGCACGCGAAAGTTGCCGCGCCCGAGCGTCATGTCGTTGCGGTCGTACTGCATGTCGACGAGACGCCGGAGGATCGAGCGCATGTCGTAGTCGACGCCGACATTCATGTCGAGCAGATGGCCCTTGTACTCCTCCGGGTTGCCCATGCCGTAGATGCAGGACACGGACGCGACCACGATCGTGTCGCGACGCGTGAGCAGGGCCGCGGTCGCCGAGTGGCGGAGGCGGTCGATCTCGTCGTTGATCGACGAGTCCTTCTCGATGAAGGTGTCGCTCGACGGGATGTACGCCTCGGGCTGGTAGTAGTCGTAGTACGAGACGAAGTACTCGACCCGGTTGTTCGGGAAGAACTCGCGCATCTCCTGTGCGAGCTGGGCGGCCAACGATTTGTTGGGGGCGAGGATCAGCGTCGGGCGCTGCGTCTTCTCGATCGTCCAGGCGATCGTCGCCGACTTGCCCGAACCGGTGATGCCGAGCAGCGTCTGGAACCGCTGGCCCTCGTCGACTCCCGCCGCGAGGGCAGCGATCGCGTCGGGCTGCGCGCCCGCCGGCTGGAACTCGGATTCGACGGTGAACGGTCGATCGTCGCCGACGCCGTAGTTCTCGGCCTGGATGTCGCCGCCCAACAGCGCCAGATCCTGTTCGACCCCGGCGCGTGGCGGTTTGGCTGTCGATTCAGCAACGGCGGTCATGAACCCGAGACTACCGAATGAGAACAGGTGTTCGCCAGGGGTGTCTACGCGTTCGCCACATGGCGGTACCGGAGCGCGTCGATCGCATACGCGTCCATCGACACCACCTCGAACCACCCGATCTCGGTCTCCACCCGGTCGCCGACCGCCGGGATCTCGTCGAGCGCAGCGATCACGAACCCGGCGACGGTCTGCCAGTCGCCATCGGGCAACGCGACGCCCGTGTACTCCTCGAATTCGTCGTGGCGCAGCGTGCCGTTGATCCGGAACGAGCCATCGGCGAGCCGCTCACATGCCCCGTGGCGCGAATCGGATTCGTCGTCGAAATCGCCGATCAGCTCCTCGATCACGTCCTCGAGCGTCACCACGCCGACGACCGTGCCGTGCTCGTCGATCACGAGCGCGATGTGCTGACGCTCGGTCTGCATCTCGAGCAACAGATCTTCGAGGCGATGCTGCTCGGGCGTCACCATCACGTTGCGCGTGATGGTCCCGACCACCGTCGATGCCCACGTGCCGTTGGGGAGCCGCAGCAGGTCCTTTGCGTGGATGAAGCCCTGAACGTGGTCGAGGTCTCCCTCGAACACGATGATCCGGCTCCGGCCGGTCCGGTGTGCCTCGTCGGCCGCAGCCTGGGCTGACGCGTCAGCGGACACGGCGATGATGTCACGGCGGACGGTCATCGCATCGGACGCGGTCAGTCCTGACAGTTCGAGCGACCGCGTGAGCAACTCGTGTTCCGTCGCCGCGAGACCGCCGGGGCCGGCTGACTCGTCGAGCAGGAGCCGCAGGTCGCTCGGCGAGTGCGCCATGGCCCGCTCGTCCTGCGGTTCGACGCCGACCGCTCTCACCACGAGATTCGCGAGTCCGTTCATGAACCAGATCACCGGCTTGAACACCGTGACGAACGCGCGGAACGGCATCGCGAGCCGCATCGCCGAATCCTCCGGGTGCGAGATCGCCCAGGACTTGGGGGCCATCTCACCCACGACCATGTGCAGGAACACCACGATCGACAGCGCGATCGTGAACGCGACCACGTGCGAAGCGGTGTCGGACAGGAACGACACCCCGCCGAACCATCCTTCGAAGATCTGCGCCACCGCCGGTTCGGCCACGAGACCGAGACCGAGCGAGCACATCGTGATCCCCAACTGCGCTCCCGCGAGCATGAGCGTCAGTTCGCGGATGCCGGCGAGGGCCGATTTGGCGCGCCGGTTTCCTTCGGCCGCGAGCTGTTCGATGCGCGAGCGGCGCGATGCGAGCAGCGCGAACTCGGCCGCGACGAAGAAGCCATTGAGCGCGAGCAGGACGATCGCGAGTGAGAGCGCGCCCCATGCGACGCCTCCCGTGTCCTCCGCGGCGATGATCGGACCGGTCATGAGCCGCCACCCTTCGACCCGGGCTGTTCGTCACCGTCGTCGTCGTCGGACTCCTCGGCCGCGTCCGGATCCACCCGCACCCGGACTTCTTCGATCGCGTATCCGTCGATCGCCGTCACCTCGATCAGCACACCATCGACGAGAACGGTGTCGCCCTCCTCGGCGAGCCGTTCGAGGCGATCGAGCACCAGTCCAGCGACCGTGTCGTACTCACCGTCGGGGAGTTCCAGTCCCGTCGCCCGTTCGATCTCGTCGGGCCGCGACGTGGCCGACATCGTCCAGACGCCCGGTTCGGTCTCCCACCGGTCCGCGGTCTCATCGGGGTCGTACTCGTCCTCGATCTCGCCGACCAACTCCTCGACGATGTCCTCCAGGGTGATGATCCCGGCGGGACCGCCGTACTCGTCGATGACGAGTGCCATCTCGGTCGAGTGCGTCCTCAGTTGGGTGAGGACGACGGTCAAGCTCGCGGACTCGGGCACGGCGATCACATCGTGCATCAGCGTGTACACGGAGACGCGGTCGTATTCCGTCCGGTCGACGCCGAGCAGATCCTTCGCGTGCACGATGCCGAGCACCTTGCCGTCCGTGTCGACGACCGGAAAGCGAGATCGGCGCGACGCCATCGCATCACGGAGGTCCGCCGCCGTTGCGTCGCTCCCGATCGTGACGACCTTGTTCCAGGCCACCATCGCGTCGGATGCCTCGAGTTCGGCGAAGTCGATCGCTCGCTCCAGCAGCCCCGCTTGCGACGACGTCAGGTGGCCGGATTCGGCGGAGGAATCGACGATCAAGTCGAGTTCCTCGGCGGAGACGCCACCATGAAGCTCTTCGACCGGTTCGATCCCGACCAGCCGCAGCAACCTGTTCGCCGCTCCGTCGAACAACCGGATCAGCGGGCCGGCGACCTTCATGAAGATGAGCGTCGAACCCGCAACCGCTCGCGCCACGGGTTCGGGTTTCGCGATCGCCAGATTCTTCGGAGCCAGCTCACCGAACACCATCTGGGCGACGGTGGCCAGGACGAACGCCACCGCGATCGACACACCGAACACCGCGCTGTCGCTGACGCCGACCGCCGTGAAGATCGGCTCGATCGCACCTGCGATCGCCGGGCGCGCGATGAAACCGAGCACGAGCGACGTGACCGTGATTCCGAGCTGGGCGCCGGACAGCATGAAGCTGATCCGTCGGTGGACCGCGAGCGCCCGGATCGACTTGCGGTCACCGTTCTCGGCGCCCTCGCTGAACTTCTGCCGTCGAGCCGCGACGAACGCGAATTCCGCCGCGACGAAGTAGCCGTTCGCAGCGATCAGGACGACGACGGCGATGAGTCCGAGCGCGGTCAGTAGGCCGTCCGACATGCGTCAGTGACTGGGAGGATGATGAACTGCGCGCAGCGATCGGTTCATCGAAAGTCTGGAGAAGTCGGGCATGTGAACTCGTCATGATATCCACGCGCGAGCTTGCACCGTGCCACGGATCTCAGACATCGGCGCTACGGTCGACCATCATGAAGTTCCACGACATCACCATGACCTCGATCACGGGTGACCAGGTCAGCTTCGCCGACTACGAGGGCAAGCTCGCTCTCGTCGTCAACGTCGCGAGCGCTTGAGGTCTCACCCCTCAGTACGCAGGTCTGCGTACGCTCCACCACGACAATGACGACCTCGTCGTTCTCGGCATCCCGTGCAACCAGTTCGGCAATCAAGAACCGGGGACCGACGACGAGATCCTCGAGTTCGTCACGTCGAAGTTCGATGTCGATTTTCCGATGTTCTCCAAGGTCGACGTGAACGGCGCGGACGAAGCTCCGCTGTACACGTTGCTGAAGGAAGCGCAACCCGGCGGAGGCGACACCCCGGACATCACCTGGAACTTCGAGAAGTTCCTGGTCGACGGGTCGGGCACGGTCGTGAAGCGGTATCCGCCGCCCACGACTCCCGAGGAGGTCTCCGCCGACCTCGACCAGTTCCGCTGACGCTTCCTCGTTCATGAGCCGTCCGCAACCGTGACCTGGATCTTCGGGTACGGGTCATTGGTGTCACCCGTCTCGCTCGAGTCCACGATTCGACGTCCTGTCTCGCTCGGTTCGGGCATGTTCATCGCCGAGCTGACCGGGTACCAGCGCGCCTGGAACTACGGGTCCGCCGTCCAGCGCGGCGACTGGACCCGCGATGACGGGTCATCGATCAGCGGCGGACTCGTCGTGTCGCTCGGGCTCGTGGCCGATGCCGACGAGTCCATCAACGGCGTCGTCTTCTCGGTGAACGACGACGAACTCGCCGAGCTCGACTGGCGCGAGCGCGCCTACGACCGTGTCGACGTGACCGATCGCGTCACGCTGATCCCGCCGACCGCCGACGGCGAACTCGACGACACGGTCGCCGTGTACGTGCCGCGCCGAGTCGCGATCGAACGGTACGAAGAGCACCGGGACGCGGGCACGGCCGGCGTCCGGAAGTCGTACTGGGACCTCGTCGACGACGCGTTCGGCGAGCTCGGTCCGGACCATCTCGACTGGTATCGCCGCACCCCTCCACCGGACGTACCGGTGGTCGACATCAGGCTGGATCGGCTGCCGTCTCGCCGGCCGCGATCGCGCTGAGTTCGGACCAGACCTCGTCGACCTGGCGGGTGAGCGCCTCGAGATCGCCACTGTTGTCGATCACGTGCGTCGCCACTTCGCGTCGCTGCTCACGCGTGATCTGACTGTTGATCCGGTTGCGGACATCGGCTTCGTCCATCCCGCGCTCGACCGCACGCTCGACGGCGAGTTCGTGGGGGATGTCGACGACGATCGTCGCCGCCAAGCCCTTCCGGGGATTCTCACCGAGCAGCGGGAAGTCGAGCACGACCACGCGGTCCGTGTCCTGGTGGGCGTCGATCTGTTCCTGGATCTCGGCCTGCATCGCCGGATGGACGATGCCGTTGAGGTCCTTCAACGCGTCTTCATCGCTGAACACGATCTTGGCGACAGCGGCACGATCGAGCGCGCCGTCGTCGTCGATGATGTGGTCGCCGAAACGCTCGGCCATCGTGTCGAGCAGTGGCGCTCCCGGTGCCTGCAGGTCGCGAGCAATCTGATCCGCGTCGACGATCGCGGCACCTTTCGCAGCGAGTTGTGCCGACACGGTCGACTTGCCCGCACCGATCCCTCCGGTCAATCCAACGACGATCACGAAAACGAATACTGCCCGACTCGTACGAGCCGGGCAGCATTCAGAATTTCAGATGTTCGTCGGTGACTTGCACCAACGATCACGTTCACTCGGTGGTGGTTTCCTCGGCGGGAGCTTCCTCGGTCGACGCTTCGGCCGGTGCCTCGCTGGTCTCGGCGGTCGCTTCGGCGGTCTCGCCCTCGGCCGGAGCTTCGCCCTCACCGGCGTCGCCGTAGTACTCGCTCCATGCGGCCTCGGCCTCGGCCGACGCCTCACCCTGGACGTAGTTGCCCGCTTCGTCGATGTCGAAGTGCTCGCGGTACTCGGCGGCGAGTTCGCCACCTTCCGCGGCCTGCTTGATCGAGAGGCTGATCCGACGACGCTGCAGGTCGAGATCGATGATCTTCACCCACAGTTCCTCGCCCGGCGTGACGACCTGCTCGGGGCTGTCGACGTGATGCGCCGACATCTCCGAGATGTGCACGAGGCCTTCGATGCCGTCGCCGACCTGGACGAACGCACCGAACTGGACGAGCTTGGTGACCCGGCCGTAGACGAGCTGGCCGACCTGGTGGCCCTCGGCGAACTCCTGCCACGGATCCTGCTGCGTCGCCTTGAGCGAGAGGCTGATGCGCTCCCGGCTGAAGTCGACGTCGAGGACCTGCACCTTGACCGGGTCGCCGACGGTGACGACGGAGCCGGGGTGATCGACGTGCTTCCACGACAGCTCGGACACGTGGATGAGCCCGTCCATGCCGCCGAGGTCGACGAACGCACCGAACGAGACGACGCTCGACACGGTTCCTTCGCGGACTTCGCCGACCTTGAGGTTGTTGAGGAACTGGTCGCGGGTCTCCTTCTGGTTCTCTTCCAGGTAGGCACGACGGGACAGGACCACGTTGTTGCGGTTCTTGTCGAGTTCGATGATCTTGGCGTGGACCTGCGTGCCGATGTACGGGGCGAGGTCACGCACACGGCGCAGTTCGACGAGCGATGCGGGCAAGAAGCCACGCAGGCCGATGTCGACGATGAGACCGCCCTTGACGACTTCGATGACCGGGCCGGACACGACCTCGTCAGCTTCCTTCTTCGCCTCGATGTCGCCCCACGCACGCTCGTACTGAGCACGCTTCTTCGACAGGACCAGGCGGCCTTCCTTGTCTTCCTTCGTGAGCACGAGCGCTTCGATCGACTCGCCGATGCCGACGACCTCGGACGGGTCGACGTCGTTGCGGATGCTCAGCTCACGGCTCGGGATGACACCCTCGCTCTTGTAGCCGATGTCGAGAAGGACCTCGTCCTTGTCGATCTTGACGACGGTTCCGTTGACCATCTGGCCGTCTTCGACTTCGACCATCGTGCCGGCGATGGCGTCTTCGAAGGACATTCCGAGATCATCGGACGTGATCTCACGTGGGGTGTAGTTGCCCTCGTCGTCGAACGTTCCGAATTCGGAAGCGGTCGAGGAGGAGGCGGTAGCGGTGTCGGTCAAGGAGAATCGGCTTTCAGAACGGATACGGAATCGGTGGACACTCAGTTTCGAGCGCGCGTCTCGGGTGAGAACGCAACGAGCAAGCGTAACAGGCCCAGCCCGTACGCGCACCCGGCGGGCCTGCAGGCTCCTGAACGCTCCCCAGCGGAGCGCGAACACCGACGCCGCTCCCCCGCCGTCCGCGGGAGCGAGGGGCCCCGCCGCCGAAGCTCGGGGATCAGCCCCTCGCCGGATCGACCGCGTGGGCGAACGGCTCAGGCCCGTTCTGCCACACGGGTCGCGAGCACGAGGAACTCCGCTGTGTCGACCGACGGTTCGTCGTTCCCGTAGGCGCCCGGTTCGACGCTGCTGATCCGGTCGACCGAGAGCCTGTGACGGTCGGCGAGCATCCGCAGTTCGCGGGGCGTGTAACACCCGGTCCACAGGTCGACATCGAGCGACTCACCGGATTCGGACCGGACCTCGGTGCGTTCGTGGTTCACACCGGTGTCGGCATCGAATTCGGCTCCCTCCCAGTGCTTGACGACGAAGTACGCACTGAACGCGCTGAGGGCGAGCCGCCCTCCCGGCTTCAGCGCTCGGGACATGCCGTCGACCACGACGTCGTCGTCACCGTTCGCCGTCATCAGCCCGAACGCCCCTTGGCACAGACAGATCACCGCGTCGAACTCGGCATCGAACGCGAGCGAGCGCGCGTCGAGCCGCTCGAACGTCGCACCGTCGGGCGCATCTCTCACCGCGAGGTCGATGAACGGCTGGCTGATGTCGATGCCGTGCACGACCATGCCTCGTCGCGCCAACTCGTGGGCGTGGCGACCGGGCCCGCACCCGACGTCCAGAACCCGATCGCCGGTCGACAGCCCCAGTGCCTCGACGATGTGGTCGACCTCCTGCACCGTTCCCTTCGTGAACGAGTACCTCAGATACGCCTCGCCCATGTGCTCGGCCAACGGCTCGAACCAGTGGTGCCCCGTCATCGGGTGCCTGACACGGAATGAGGCAGCGGCACCGTCAGCCCTTCGCTTCGGCCCAGGTGTCGCCCCAGGACACGTTCACCTCGAGGGGCACGTCGAGGTCGGCGGCGTCGTGCATCAGGTCGACCACCAGACCACCGATGGTCTCCTTCTCCGACGGCGGCACCTCGACGAGCACCTCGTCGTGCACCTGCAGGATCAGCACGCTCTCGACGTCCTTTTCGCTGAGCGCCTCGTCGATCCGTACCAGTGCGACCTTGAAGATGTCGGCGGCCAGGCCCTGGATTCCCGCGTTCATCGCCTGGCGCTCCCCTGCCTGACGCACGCGGTAATTGGAGTTCAGCAGCTCGGGAATCGGCCGGCGGCGACCGAACAGCGTCTCGGTGTACCCGCGCTCGCGCGCCTCGACGACCGTGCGATCCATGTAGTCCTTGACGTTCGGGAACGCCTCGAAATAGGCGTCGAGGATCGGCGCGGCTTCGTCGACGGGGATGTTCAGCCGCTGGGCGAGCCCGTACGCCTCCATCCCGTAGGCCAGTCCGTACGACACCATCTTCGCCTTCGACCGCTGATCGAGCGTCACGTCAGCGGGGTCGACCGAGAACACCCGCGACGCGGTGGCGTTGTGGATGTCCTGCGCGCTGTTGAAGGCGTCGAGCAGGCCCGGATCCTGCGCGAGGTGGGCGATGCACCGCAGTTCGATCTGGTTGTAGTCGGCGACCAGCAACTCCGTCCCGGGTGACGCGACGAAGGCGCGGCGGAACAGGCGGCCCTCGTCGGACCGCACCGGGATGTTGTGCAGATTCGGCTTGTCCGACGAGAGGCGACCCGTCCGGGCGACGGTCTGGTTGAACGTGGCATGGATCCGACCGTCGGACGCAACCTCTGCGAGCAGCCCCTTGCCGTACGTGCCGCGCAGCTTTTCGACCTCGCGGTGCCGGCGCAGCGGCGCCAGGAACTCCGGCCACTCGTGTTCGAGCTTCTCCAGCGTCGCGGCGTCGGTCGATGCTCCCGTCTTGGTCTTCTTGATCGGGGTCAAGCCCTTCTTCTCGTACAACAACTCGCGCAACTGCTTGGGCGAGTTCAGGTTGAGGTCGGGCATCTCGGCGACGTCGCGCAACTCCTGCACGAGCGATTCGACCTCGTCGGTCAGCTTCTTGTTCAAGCCCTCGAGTTCCTCGATGTCGACCGCGACACCGACGTGCTCCATCTTCGCGAGCACCATCACCAACGGGTTCTCGATCGTCGTGTACAGCTCGGTCATTCCCTGGGCGTCGAGGCTCGCCCGGATCGGTTCGACGAGATGATGGACGGCCAACGCGTCGCGGCCCGCGATCTCGGCATCCGACATCGACGACCCGTCGAGATCGAGCTGACCCGAGTCGGCCGCGTCGGACGGTCGGGCGAACGGCGTGTACTTCTCGATCAGGTCCGGCAGCTCGTAGCGGGCCTCGGCCGGATCGATCAGGTACGCGGCGATCGCCGTGTCGAGCGCGATTCCGTCGAGCGAAGCACCGACGTCGAGCAGCGAACGCATGAGCGCCTTGAGTTGATGACCCCGCACGTCGACATGCGATGCGAGCGCAGCGTGCACCGCCCCGTCGTCGAGCAGGTGGCCCGGGATCCAGGTCACACCGGCCGACTCGGGCTCGGTGACGATCGCGAGTCCGGACATCGCCGAACGACCGGGCTCGCCGATCCACGTCGCCGCGATGTCGAGCGCGGGCACGGCAGCGATCGCCGCCGCGGCGTCGGCCGAGGTCTCGACCTCGGTCACCTCGGCGACCAACTCCTGCTGCTCCTCCTGCGGCCCGAGGTCGACCTCCGCTCCCATCGCGTTGATCGCCGCGGTGATCCGTCCCGACAGCGCACGGAACTCGAGGAAGTCGAACAGTCGCTTCATCTCCTCGCCGTTCGGTTTCGGCATCAGATCGTCGAAGTCCACCGACTCGACGGGGGCATCGTGCCGGAGCAGCATCAGCTCGAGATTCTTGCGGGCTCGCTCCTCGTGCTCGGTGAGGTTCTCGCGCAGCTTCGGCGTCTGTTCGTCGACGTGCTCGAAGATGCCGTCGAGGCCGCCGTACTTGTTGATCAGCTTCGCCGCGGTCTTCTCGCCGACCCCGGGGACACCCGGCAGGTTGTCGGAGTTGTCGCCGCGCAGCGCGGCGTACTGGACGTACAGGTCGGGGGTGACGCCGGTCTTCTCGGCGATCCCGGCCTCGTCGTACAGCGCGTAGTCGCTGACGCCGCGCTTGTTGTACATCACCCGGACGTCGTGCTCGTCGTTCACGAGCTGATAGCTGTCACGATCGCCGGTGACGATCGTGACGGCCTTCCCGCGGTCGACCAATTCGTCCACCGCGGTGGCGATCAGGTCGTCGGCCTCCCAACCCGCCTCGTCGATCGTCTGGATCCCGAGGGCGTCGAGCACCTCACGGACGAGGCCCATCTGCTGGCGCAGGATGTCGGGCGCGGCTTCGCGTTGGGCCTTGTACTCGGGCTCGGCCTCGTGACGGAATGTCGGCTCGGGACGGTCGAACGCGACGAGGATCCCGTCGGGCTTCTGTTCGTCCAGCACGAACGCGAGCATCGAGGTGAACCCGAACACGGCGTTGGTCACCTGCCCGCTGGCAGTGGCCATGTCGGTGGGGAGGGCGAAGAACGCCCGGTAGGTGAGCGAGTTCCCGTCGACGAGGAGGTGGGTACCCACATGGGCTCCGATCGGTTGTTCGTGCAGATGGTCGTTCCGTGTTCGAGTCGTCAGTCGGTGGGCGGCCGCAGCGAGCCGTCGAGGATCCGGTCGGCGACCTCGCGCATTCGGGTCCGTTCGCTCATCGCCGTCTTCTGGATGAAGGCGAAGGCGTCGTTCTCCGAGAGTCCGGCCTCGTCGATGAGCGTTCCTTTCGCCCGGTCGATGACCTTGCGTGATTCCAGTTGTTCACCGAGCGCATCGACTTCCCCGGTCAGCGTGGTCAACTCGCGGAATCGACCCATCGCGACTTCGATCGCCGGGATCAGATCGCTCTTCTGGAACGGCTTCACGAGGAATGCGAGGGCTCCCGCGTCACGGGCCTCCTCGACCACCTCACGCTGACTGAACGCGGTGAGCATCAGGACGCCGCACAGCTTCTCCGCATTGATCGTGCGCGCCGCGACGAGTCCGTCGGCTCCGGGCATCTTGATGTCGAGGATGGCCAGGTCGGGCTTCGTCTCGCGGACGAGATCGACGACCGCGTCACCACGTCCGGTTTCCCCGACGACCTCGTACCCCTCTTCCTGCAGCGTCTCGCGCAGATCCATCCGGATGATGGCTTCGTCTTCGGCAATCACGACGCGCAGGGGCATGAGAGAGTTATAGCGCCATTCTCGTCACCGGCCAGATCGACAGGTGGATCACACGCGTCGGTCCGACTCGATCAGCTGGTCGAGGAGTTCGTCCTGTCGCCGTGACAGTTCGCCGATCTCGGCCTCGACCCGCTCCCGCTGACGTCGGTGCGCCGCGAGATGTTCGCTTGCTTCGCGCGCTTCACGGGTCGCCGCAGTGTTGTCCGCGACCACCGCGCGCGTCGCGGCCTCCTGCGCGTCGTCGTCGAGTGATCGCATCTGTTCGTCGATCACCGAGAGTTCGCTCCGCAGGGCGGTCAGCCGGGACGTGGTCTTCGTCAGCTTGCGCTTGATCGACCGCTTCGACATCGCACTCCATCATCGCCGTTCTCGTGAACTCTTCGCGCATGGAGCGCTGGAGAAGTTCACGAGAAGCTGTTGCCGGAGTGTCAGCGCTGCGGGAAGACCGCTGCGAGTGCGGCACTCCACGGTCGGACGAGGCGTCGGAGTTCGGCACACAGGTCCTCCCCGATCGCCGTGTACGGGGCGTTCGCGAGTCGATCGGTCGCATCTTCGATCCGCTGACGACCAGCGCGCCCCTCGTCCGTGAAACCGCCGTCGCCGTCGAGCCAGCCGCGACTGTGAAGCGATTCGACCGCACTGGTCCAATCGTCGCCGGAGCGTTGCCGGGTGGCTTGCAGCACCGTCGACGGAACATCGCCGGCAGCGCCGTGCGTGACGAGCGCTTCGCATCCGTTCAACCCGGCGTCGACGAGCGCGGCGATGTGGCCGTCGCCGCGGAACTCGCGCAGGAGGGTCTGTGCGTGCCACAACGCCAGGTGATCCTCGTCGGGCCACACCAGCGACGCGTGACCGGCGAACAGCGGACGACCCTCCGGGCGTTCGCACGCGACCTCGGCAGCCGTCCGGGCGATCTCGACGGCTCGCGCCATGTCAGCGGGGTCAGCGATGGGGAGCACGGTGGCCCGCAACATGCGGTCGACCGCGGTGAGCCGCGCCTCGGACATGCGGCTCGGACCCACGGTGTTCCAGACGCCGTCCATGCTCCGTCGCACCAGTGCGTGGTCGAAGTTGAAGAACGTCGCGATCACCACGTCGGCGCTCACCGCTCCCATCGCCGCCGACCGGGACGCGAAGTACCCCGCCATCCAGTCGTCGACGCCGACCCGTGCGTACTCCTCCCCCGCCTCCGGAACGAAGTAGATCGCACCGTGGAACGGCTCCATCGTTCTCCACGTCCGGCGGCCGATCTCGGGATCCATTCCACCACCCTCGCAGGGCGATGGTGCGCCCGACCAGCCGGTAGCCTCACCGAACGTACGCCCCGGTAGCCCAATTGGCAGAGGCAACGGTCTCAAACACCGTCCAGTGTCGGTTCAAGTCCGACCCGGGGTACGAAATCACCCCCGCCTGAGGAATGCCGAGAGTTACCGATGGGTAAGGGTTGGACCGCCGAGCGACTGGTCTAGATTCGGCCTACATGCTCGCTTTCACGTTTCCCGGACAGGGATCTCAACGTCCCGGCATGGGGCGCCCCTGGCAAGACCATGAGAGTTGGGAACTCGTGGGTGAGGCGAGCGAAGTCGCCGGGCGCGATATCGGGGCGCTGCTCTGCGACGCCGATGCCGACGAACTGAAGGACACCCGGAACGCGCAGCTGACCACGTTCGTGTCGAGCCTCATGGTGCTCGACGCGGTCAGCCGCATCGGGATCGACGCCAGCTACTGCGCCGGCCACAGCCTCGGCGAGTACACCGCCCTCACGGCGACCGGAGCCCTCGGATTCGACGACGGAATCCAGCTCGTTTCCGCTCGTGCCGCCGCGATGCACGACGCCGGTCTCGCCCAGCCCGGGACCATGGCCGCGGTGCTCGGTCTCGACGACGACCAGGTCGGCGTCGCGTGCAATCTCGCTGACGCCGACGTCTGGGTCGCCAACTACAACGCCCCGGGCCAAGTCGTCATCGCCGGCTCGCCCGACGGCGTCGACAAGGCATCGGCACACGCCAAGGACCTCGGCGCGAAACGAGTCATGGGACTCCCGGTCTCGGGTGCGTTCCACACACCGTTCATGGTCGCCGCACGAGACCGGCTGCGCGATGCCATCGCCGCAGCCGAACCGCGTGACAGCGACGTCCCCGTCGTCTCGAACGTCGACGCCCAGCCACACCATGTCGGATCGGAATGGGCGACGCTCCTGTCGGCCCAGCTGTCGAGCCCGGTGCGCTGGCGACAGAGCCTCGTCAAGCTCGAGGCCGAGGGCGTCACCGACTTCGCCGAGCTCGGCCCGGGCGGAGTCCTCAGCGGCATGGCCAAACGCACCACCTCGGGTCGGACGATCTCGATCGCCACTCCCGACGACCTCGACAAACTGCTCGAGTGGGTCGGTGCATCCACCACGTCCCACGCCGGCCAACTCGAAGGTGAACACCTCTTCGCCGTCGAACGCCTCGTGGTCAGTCCGGCCGCCGGGCTGTTCAAGCCGGTCGACGGGATCGCCGACGGATCGACGGTCGACGTCGGAACGGTGATCGGCCACGTCGGCGAGACCGAGGTGCGGTCGTCGTTCGCCGGACACTTCCAGAGCTTCATCGCCGTCGACACCGAACGCGTCACACCCCGCCAACCGATCGCCTGGCTGAGAACGGACTGACCATGCCTGCAACGCCCACCACCGCCCGCGGCGCCGTGATCACCGGATGGGGCGCTGCACTGCCCGACGAGGTGGTCACCAACGTCGACCTCGAGTCGAAGATGGACACCGAGGATCAGTGGATCCGTGACCGCACCGGCATCGTGCAACGCCACGTCGGCGGCACCACCGCGGGTCTCTCCGCCGAGGCCGGGCGGGCCGCGCTCGACATGGCCGGAGTGGGCCCGGCCGACGTCGACGCGCTGATTCTCGCGACGACGACTCCCGATCGCGCCGTACCCGCGACGGCGTCGACCGTGCAGCACGAACTCGGCCTCACCTCGTGCGGCGCCTTCGATGTGAACGCCGCGTGCTCGGGATGGGTCTACGGGCTCGTCAACGCCCACGGCCTGATCGCGATGGGTGCGCGCACGGTCTTGGTCATCGGCACCGACACCCTCGACCGGATCACCGACTACACCGATCGCGGAACGGGCATCCTGTTCGGCAACGGGTCCGGCGCCGCGGTGCTCGAGGCCGTCGACGGGCCGGGCCAGTTGCTCGGCTGGGATCTCGACTCGCTCGGCGAGGCGGAGAGCGCCCTCTACGCCGAACACGGCGGCGTGCTCCAGATGGAGGGCCGCGAGGTCTTCCGTCGCGCGGTCCGACTGATGGCCGACTCCGCCACGCACGCGATGAACAGTGCGGGCGTCACCGCCGACGACATCGCCCTCGTGGTGCCGCACCAGGCGAACATCCGCATCATCTCGGCGTCGCTCGAACGGCTCGACATCCCGCTCGAGAAGGCCAGCATCGTGCTCGATCGCACCGGCAACACGTCGGCGGCGTCGGTTCCGCTCGCGCTCGCCGACGCACTCGACGCAGGTCGCGCCAGCGACGGCGACCTCATCTTGTTCGTCGGCTTCGGGGCGGGAATGTCGGCGGCGAGCGCCGTGATCCGCTGGTCACCCGACGCCCAGGAATACACCGGAGCCGGAGGAGCGAACGATGACTGAGCCCGAAACGGACGGACGGATCGTCCTCGTCACCGGGGGCTCCCGGGGCATCGGTCTCGCCTGTGCCCGCCGTCTCGCTGCCGACGGTGATCGGGTCGCGGTGACCTACAACTCGTCGCCGCCTCCGGACGGACTGTTCGGCGTGCAGTGCGATGTCACCGACTCCGAACAGGTCGACGCCGCGTTCTCCGCGGTCGAAGAACATTTCGGCGGCACGGTCGAAGTACTCGTGTCGAACGCAGGGGTCACCAAGGACGGGCTGCTGCTCCGGATGACCGAGGACGACTTCGCCACGGTCCTCGACGCCAACCTCACCGCCTCGTACCGCGTCACCAAGCGCGCGGCCAAGGGCATGCTCAAGGCGCGCCGCGGCCGGATCATCCTGATGTCGTCGGTCGTGGGCCTGCTCGGCCAGGCCGGCCAGTCGAACTACGCCGCGTCCAAGGCCGGCCTCGTCGGCTTCGCCCGGTCGCTCGCCCGTGAGTTGGGTTCCCGCTCCATCACCGTCAACGTCGTGTCGCCGGGCCCGGTCGCCACCGACATGACCGCTGCGCTCTCCGATGACCAGCTGTCGGCGATCACCTCTGCGGTCCCCCTGGCCCGCATGGCCGAACCCGACGAGATCGCCGGCGTCGTCAGCTTCCTCGCCGGACCCGACGCCGGATACATCACCGGTGCCGTCGTCCCCGTCGACGGCGGACTCGGTATGGGGCACTGACCGGGGATCCCGTTTCCCAGCTTCCGTGCGCCGAACATCTACAATCCCGAACAACCAACGAATTGGAGAATCCCGTGAACGAAGAACTCTTTGCCCGTTTCCGCAAGTGCGCCGTCGAGGTGCTGTCGGTCGAGGAAAGCGCCGTCGTCCCCGACGCGAAGTTCGGCGACGATCTCGATGCTGACAGCCTCGATCTGGTCGAACTGGTGATGGCACTCGAGGAAGAGTTCGACATCGAGGTCCCCGAAGAGGAGCTCGAGGGCGTCGAGACCGTCCAGTCCGCCTACGACCTCGTGGCCGCCAAGGTCTGAGTCGATCATCATGACGACCGACCCGGCCGGGTCGCGTCGGGTCGCGATCACCGGGCTCGGTGTCGTCGCCCCGGCCGGCATCGGCGCGCAGAACTATTGGTCGGGCCTCCTCGGCCCGGGAGCGACCAGCGGCCGCTCCCTCTCGATCGAGGATTGGGACCCGACCCCCTATTTCGACAATCCGAAGCACGCGCGACGCGCCGACCGCGTCGAGCAGTTCTCGCTCGCCGCGGCCGCAGAGGCGTTCGAACAGGCCGGCGGGTTCGACGCGATCGGCGTCGACCCTGGCCGCTTCGGAACGATCTTCGCCACCGGCGTCGGCGGGCTCCACACGCTGGAGGAGCAGATCCAGATCCGGCTGGAGAAGGGCGAGCGTCGGGTGTCGCCGTTCCTCGTGCCCATGATGATGACGAATGCCGCGGGCGCGGCGATCTCGATGCGGTACGGCCTCCAGGGGCCGAACGAAACGATCACGACCGCGTGCGCCGCGGGCAGCCATGCGATCAACTACGCGGCCCGGCTCATCAAATGGGGCCTGGTCGACGCCGTGGCGACCGGCGGATCCGAGTCGGCGGGCACCACCACCGGACTCGCCGGATTCGCCAACATGACCGCGCTGTCCACGTCGGGCGTGAGTCAGCCGTTCGGCGCTGATCGCGACGGCTTCGTGATGGGCGAGGGCAGCTCCGTGCTCATCCTCGAGGAGTGGTCACGCGCCGAAGCGCGCGGGGCGAACATCCTCGGCGAGGTCCTGGGCGGCGCGAGCAACGCGGACGCACATCACATCACCGCTCCCTCACCCGGCGGCGTCGGCGCGATCGCGTGCATGCGGCTCGCGCTCGCCGAGGCGGGAATCGAACCGCAGGACGTCCTCCAGGTCAACGCTCACGGCACGTCCACGCCGCTCAACGATGCGGCGGAGGCCGATGCGATCGCGGAGGTCTTCGGTCCGAACGCGGTGCCGGTCGTCTCGACCAAGGGCGTGACCGGACACGCGCTCGGCGCTGCGGGGGCGCTCGAGGCGGCGGCACTCGTGCTCTCGATCCAACACGAATTGATCCCACCCACGGCGAACACCACCGAGGCCGACGACGGCATGAAGATCGACCTCGTCGTCGGCGAACCTCGACCGTGGACCCCCGGACCGGCGATCTCGAACAACTTCGGCTTCGGCGGCCACAACGGTTCGGTCCTCATCGCCCCGGCGTCCTAGCGAGGTCGAGACACCATGCGTTCCGTTCCGGCATCCGTGTCGTTCCCGGCAATCTGCCTGACCGCTCTGGTCCTCGCCGCGGGTTGCGGCGGGAGTGACGACACCGACGATCCATCCGAGGAGGCGAATCCCGCGTCGGTGTTCTGCGTCGAGCAGGGCGGCAGCGTGGACATCGTCGACGACGGCGACGGCGAAGCCGGGATCTGCGAGTTCCCGGACGGCACGCGTGTCGACGAATGGGACTACTTCCGGGAGAACTCGCCCGACGCGACCACACCCTGACGGTCGGGTGGAATCCGTCAACCGACCACCGAGAACAATTCGTCGAGTCCGCGCACCTCGTGCGTCGGTTCCACGTCGGTCGTGTTGGGGAGTCCGTTCGGATTGAACCAGACGGTCTGGATCCCCGCGTTCGATCCGCCGCGAATGTCGCTCGCGAGGCTGTCGCCGACCATCACGACTCCGGAGCGGTCGTCGACACCCAGTTCGGTCAGCGTGTGATCGAAGATCTCACGACCAGGTTTGCTCATCCCGAGTTCGCCGCTGATGCTGACCGCCTCGAATCGCTCTTCGAGTCCCAACCGACGGAGACGACCACGTTGAACCGAGCCGAGTCCGTTCGTGATCAGCGCCAAGCGGCAGGCGGGACTCAGTGCCTCCAGAGTGGCGAGCGAATCGGAGTAGAGCTCTCCGTTCTCGGCGAGTCCCGCCACGAACGCTTCGGCCATCGCCACGGGATCACCATCGGCGCCGACCTCGGCGAGGAACTCCTCGAACCGACGCACCTTGATGTCGTTCGGGCTGAACTCACCTCCCTCGACCCGCCGCCAGAGCGCCTGGTTGATTCGGTCGTACGTGGCGAGGATCTCGGACGACGAATCCAGGTCGGCTGACCGCATCGTGGCGTCGAATGCAGCCGCTTCGGAGGCGTGGGTGTCGAAGAGCGTGTGGTCGAGATCGAAGAGGACCGTGGAGTACCGCACGTTCCTCACACGTCGGCGAGGACGAACATCAGGTCGCAGCTGGTCGCGACTTCCCCGCCGACCTTGACCGTTCCCGATCCCTTGCCCGCTCGCGCCGACATCCGCCCGAGTTCGACCTCGATCGTCAGCTCGTCGCCCGGGACGACCTGACGGCGGAACCGAGCGCCGTCGAGACCGCCGAACAGCGGCAGCTTCCCGGCGAACCGCTCGTCCGCGAGCACGGCGCATGCGCCGACCTGAGCGATCGACTCGCACATCAGCACTCCCGGCAGCGTCGGCCGGCCGGGAAAGTGTCCGGCAAAGAAGTACTCGTCGCCGGTCAGGCGCCAGATTCCCGTGGCGGAGACCCCCGGCTCCATCGCCACCAGCTCATCCACCAGCAGGAACGGTGCGCGGTGGGGCAAGAGATCGATCGGAGACGGCAGTGAACTCATCTGTGCATCTTGGCGCAGATGCGACAGCGGTGGACAGTTCCCGACGACGAGAGAGTGTCGGGGGGTCAGTCGAACCGAACGACGACCTCGGCCCCACCGACCCGTCCGACATGAAGCCGGCCCGGTCGGGCGGCGACGATGCCGGTGCACGAGCCGGTGAGCACGAGGTGACCGGTGCGCAACCCCCGGCCGGTCACCGCTGCGTGAACGGCGACGTCGCGTAGAACCCGCAACGGGTGTCCGAGCACCGCGGCACCGCTCCCCGACGCCACCACGTCGCCGTCGACCACGAGCTCGACCGCGGTCGAGTCGAGCGCAGACGTCCCGGCGGGCGGGAGCTCGAGGGTGGGACCCACGATCATCCGTCCACTCGCGACGTTGTCCGCAACGAGCTGCGGCGCGCCGATGAACGGAAATCCGGCGAGTCGCCCGGACACCACCTCGATCGCTGCGAACGCCTCGACGACGTCGGCGAGTTCGAGCGGATCGGGCGGGATCTCGTCGACATCGGCCATCAGCCGCAGCCCGATCTCCACCTCGAGGTGCGGCGGGTTGGGGAACTGCGTGATCGTGAGGCTGGCCGGTGACTGCTCGACGTGGTCCCGCCGATAGCGACCGAACACCGGAGCGTCGATGTGCAACATCTGCTGCGCGGCGTCGTTCGTGCACCCCGCCTTCCACGCAACCAGATCGTCACCGTGAACGCCGTGCGTCGCCGCCTGGATGCGGTAGCCGTCGGCGACGTCCACCGGTTCGTGGGTCAACGCATCGATCGCCTCCCCGTCGACCTCCGCTCGGTCGAGCTCGGCCGCAACGGCCGCGATCTGATCATCCTGCAACGGTGGTTGGCTCATGTTTCTCCACGATCCGGCCCAGCGGCACCTGGGACACGTGGAGAACCTACGCGACGCGAGGCTCGGAGCGCTCCGGCGGGCGGGAGGAACACCGAAAACGGGAAAGGCCCGGATCAAGGATCCGGGCCTCTCTACCTGAGATCATCCTCCGATTGGGGGATCGGATTGTGGATGTCTCGTCGAGTGCAACATGGGGGGTGTTGTCACTTCGATCTGTGACTTGTGATCTCAATCACAAGCTCTGGACACAAGTATGCACTGCTCGGAGTCAATCTGACAAGGAGATTCCAACGATACTTGCTATCGTTTTTTGTGATGGACGTCCGACAACTCGCTGCCATCGTCGCCATCGCGGACCACGGCACCTTCTCCGCGGCCGCGCGCTCGCTGTTCACGGTCCAGTCAAACGTCTCGGGACACGTTTCCCGACTCGAGAAGGAACTCGGCGTCACCCTGGTCGACCGGGCCAACGGCGGTCTCACCGAGGACGGCGCGAAGGTCGTCGAGCGCGCCAGACGCGTGTTGAACGAGATCGAGGACATCACGTCCGACATGACCAGTCGCCACGACCGCGTCTCGGGCCACACCCGCATCGGGGTCATCGGCACGACCGCACGGTGGCTCACACCCTCGCTGCTCCGCCAGCTCACCGTCGACCATCCCAACGTCCGCGCGGTGATCCGCGAAGGGGCATCCTCGTCGCTCGTCCCGAACGTCATGTCGGGCGAACTCAACGCGGCGGTCATCCACCTGCCGATCGACGAACCGGAGCTGGTGGTCGAGCCACTGTTCGCCGAGGATCTGTTCCTGCTCGTCGACGGGAATCATCACCTCGGAGGACACGACACGATTCCGATTCGCGATCTCGACGACGAGCCGCTCCTCCTGCCTCCCACCGGGTCCGCGCTCCGGAAGGTGCTCGATCGATCGGCTGCGGCGAACGACGTGCGGCTCCGTCCACAAGCCGAGATCGACGGCGTCCGCCTCCTCGCCTCCCTCGCGCTCGACGGGTTCGGTGCGGCGATCGTCCCCGCCACAGCGGTGCCGACGTGGCTGACCGGGACCTTTCGTCGGATCAACGTTCCCGAACTCCCCCGCCGCGTGGTCGCATCGGTGCGCAGACGCCGGCCGACCCCGAGCGCACCGACGCACGTCGCGCTCGACACGCTGCGCCGGGTGATCGCCGAACAGGGGGAGCTGCAACCGGGCGTCCACCCCGAAACGTCCGCGCTCCCCGGACTCCGCCACGACGACAGCGACACGTAGCGCGTCGGACCGGTCCGAACGCTTCTTCCCGTTCGGGGCCGTGCAGTACGGTGACGCGAGATGACCGACCTCGATGACGCAGTCGACACGTTCGGCCTCGACCGGTTCGTTCCCGGGCTCGCCCAGTCCGAGGTCCGGGTCATCGCGGACGACGATCGAGGCCTCCCGGACCGGTCGGTGATCTGGATCGAATTCGACGACGACGACGATCCCGCTCGACTCGACGAGGCGACCGGCTCCCAGCTCGAACGTGGGATCGCGGCCGCCCTCGACCACCGTCTGCCCCTCGTGGTCGTGATCTCGACGACCGGGAGCGACATCGTCGAGGGGATGGCCGCCCTCAACGGGTGGGGTCGCGTCGCCCGCACCCTCACGGCCTGTTCGGGCCTCGTTCCCACGATCGTCATCGTCGATGGACCGGCCGTTTCCGGGCCCGCGCTGCTGCTCGGCCTCGCCGACTTCACGATCATGACCGAGCGGTCGTCCGCGTTCGTCAACGGCCCGGTGATGGTCGAGGAGTTCACCGGGGTCGCGATGGACGTCGACGAACTCGGCGGATCCGCCACGCACGCGCGGTACACCGGGGTCGCCACCTTCGTCGTTCCGGACCGTGCGGCGGCGACGCACACGGCGCTCGAACTGCTCGGCTACCTCCCGGACAGCGTCGATGCCGAACCGACGCGGTGGCCCCAGTTCGATCCGGGCGATCGGCCGTGCCCGGAGGCGGGAGCGCAGATCCCCGAGTCGTCCACCGGGAGCTACGACGTCCGCAAGGTCGCCGCTGCGATCGCCGACGAGGACTCGGTGCTCGAGGTGCGTGACCGCTGGGCCGCCAATGCGGTCACCGCGTTCGCCACCATCGACGGCCGTCCGGTCGGGATCCTCGCGAACCAACCGATGGTGCTCGCGGGCACCCTCGACATCCCGGCATCGCAGAAGGCCGCTCGGTTCGTCGCGTTCTGCGACGCGTTCAACCTGCCGATCATCACGCTGGTCGACACCCCCGGCTTCTATCCGGGCAAGGACCTCGAATGGCGCGGCATGATCCGCCATGGGGCCCAACTCGTCTATGCCTACGCCCGGGCCGATGTGCCCCGGATCTGCGTCATCCTCCGCAAGTCCTACGGCGGGGCGTACATCGTCATGGATTCCAAGACGATGGGCAACGATCTGTGTCTCGCGTGGCCGTGGGCCGAGATCGCCGTGATGGGTGCCGGACAGGCCGCCGCCATCCTTGCCCGCCGAGCTTCACCCGAGGAGAAGGCGGAGTTCGAGGCCGACTACGCGGAACGGCTGCTGAACCCGTACGTGGCCGCCGAACGCGGATTCATCGACGGTGTCATCGATCCCGCGGAAACTCGCGCCGAGATCAGCGCGGCGCTCCACGTGCTCGCCGACAAGCGTGAAGCGCTCGGCGAACGCAAACACGGCAACACGCCGCTCTGAGAGATCATCGATTTTCGCCGTGGAGGTCGGTGTCGTGGTCGTCCGCGACGCCATTCGATGTTGATCCGTCCACATCGACGGTCTCGTTGCGGTCGACGGCGAACCGAGCCGTTATCGTGCGAGTGCGGTCGGAGATGATCCTGCGGCCACATCGAAGTCCAACCCTGGAGCCACGGAGGAAGCCACGTGCCCGACACCATCACCATCACCGACGACCGCACCGGAAAGACCGTCACGGTCCCGATCGAGGGTGGTGTCTTCCCGTCGTCGGCGCTGCGGGAGTTGGATCCGAGCCTGTACATGTACGACCCGGCGTACCTGTCGACCGCTGCTACGCAGTCGCAGATCACCTATCTCGACGGCACCAACGGCGTGCTGCGCTACCGCGGCTACCCGATCGAGCAGCTCGCCGAGCACTCGACCTACCTCGAGGTGGCCTACCTGCTGGTGAACGGCGAACTGCCGAACGCCGAGCAGCTCGCCGGGTGGACCAACGACGTCACGCACCACACCTTCATCCACGAGAACATGCGCAAGCGTTTCGTCGACGGCTTCCACTACGACGCCCACCCGATGGGGATGTTCGTGTCGGCCGTCGCCGCCCTGGGAACGTTCTACGACGGAGCCAAGGACATCGAGGATCCCGCAGCCCGCAAGCACCAGACCCTGCGCCTGATCGCCAAGAGCCCCACGATCGCGGCGATGTGCTACCGCTTCTCGGTCGGCCTGCCGTTCAACCAGCCCGACAACGACCTGTCCTACGCCGCCAACTTCCTCAACATGATGTGGAAGATCGGCGACTACGAGGTCGACCCGGCACTCGAACGCGCGATGGACATCTTGTTCATCCTGCACGCCGACCATGAGCAGAACTGCGGCACCACGGCCATGCGCGTCATCGGGTCGAGCCATGCCGACCCGTACTCGTCGGCCGCCGGCGCCGCCTCCGCTCTCTACGGCCCGCGTCACGGTGGGGCCAACGAGGCCGTCATCCGGATGCTCTCCGAGATCGGTTCGATCGAGAACGTTCCCGCGTTCGTCGAGTCGGTGAAGAAGGGCGAGGGTCGCCTGATGGGCTTCGGCCACCGCGTCTACAAGAACTACGACCCGCGTGCCACGATCATCAAGAAGGCCGCCTACGACGTGTTCGAGGTGACCGGCAAGAGCCCGCTGCTCGACATCGCTCTGAAGCTCGAGGAGACCGCGCTCGAGGATCCGTACTTCGTCGATCGCAAGCTCTACCCGAACGTCGACTTCTATTCGGGCCTCATCTACCAGGCGCTCAAGTTCCCGGTGGAGATGTTCACGGTGCTGTTCGCGATCCCGCGCATGTCCGGTTGGCTCGCCCACTGGGACGAACTCCTCGAAGAGGGCCAGAAGATCAGCCGTCCCCGCCAGTGGTACACCGGCTCGGACGAACGCGACTACGTCCCCATCGCCAACCGCTGACCGTTACGTAACGGGTCCCCAGGCAGTCGCCGGTTGGTTCATCAATGGAGCCGACTTCGATCGGTTCGTCGACCCAACCGCTCCGTCAGCACCCGTTCGCTTCGCCAGCGGTCACCGTCTGCTCGAGTCGATCGACCTCGTCCTGTCGGAGCGATCGTCATCGCGGGCGCGGCCACTGATGGCCGAACGACGAGCCGTCGCGCTCACCATCACCGAGTCGGCGACCCCCATCGAACGCGAAGCGATCTTCGATGCGCTCGAGATTCCCTCGAGGGGAGCCCGGAGAACGGCGCTCCATCGCGCCCGCCGCCTTCTGGAGAGCGATCCGCTCATCGTCGATCTCGCCGCTCGCGTCTGCCAGCTCCATCTGGATGATCTCGGCTGCGGATCGGCCGACCGCCGCATGACCAAGCGTTACGTAACGGGTCAGACCCGTCACG
>NZ_BAOL01000064.1 GCF_000350145.1 Ilumatobacter nonamiensis YM16-303
GCGCTCCGTGCGCGAACTGTTCACGAGATGGTCGCTCAACCGGGTGTTTCGCGTGTGGCATGGTTTGGGCAGCGGGTACGACACGAACGGAGATCGGCATGGCAATCACGGACGGACTCGAGCGCACCCTCGGCGACGGGGGTCAGACGAAAGGAATGTGGGCCTGGACTGCCCTCCGCCTGGCATTGGGTTGGTCGTTCGTCTGGGCGTTCTTCGACAAGCTGTTCGGTCTCGGCTTCTCGACGTGCCGGGTTTCCGACGACACGGGAGCCGCAACGAACACGATCGACTTCATGTGTGACTCGGCGATGCTGAAGGGTGGGTCGCCGACGTACGGGTTGCTCGAGTTCGGCACGCAGGGCAGCCACACGGGCGGTTTGTTCCGGTGGATGGCGTCGTCGGGTCCCGACACGATCGGCATTGCCGACATCCTGTTCATGCTCGCCCTGTTCTTCGGCGGGTTCGCGCTCATGCTCGGCGTCGGGGTCCGCATCGCCGCCATCGGTTGCGCCATCCTGATGGCGTTCATGTTCCTCGCACTCGACGTGTGGCCCGACACCAACCCGATCAACAGCAGCCACACCATCGAGATGATCGCCTTCCTCGGAATCGCGACCGTCGGGCCGGGCCGCTTCGCCCTGCAGAACTGGATGGTCAAGACCTTCCCGTTCATGAGCTGGGCCAAGTAGCGCCCCTCACGACAGCGCGCTCACCGATCTCCGCGAGAACGCTGGGATGCGTGCGCTTCGTCGACGGATCGGGCGGAGTGAGACGATTCGGCGATGACCACCACGCGCCGTGTCGCTCTGCTTCGCCGTCCCACCGGGCCGGCCACGCCCGACCATTTCGTCGTGGAGGACGTCGAACTCGATCCACTGCAGCCCGGTGAGGTCCGGGTGGGCGTGGAGTACATCTCCGTCGATGCCGCCACGCGCACGATGCTGCGTGGCGAGGGGTTCCACATGCAGGTGGGCATCGGCGAGACGATCCTCGCCGGGGGAGTCGGCCGGGTCGTGGAATCAGCGGCGGACGAGTGGAAGGTCGGCGACCCGGTCGTCGGCGGACTCGGCGCACAGACGATTTCGACGGTGCCGGGCGCGTTCCTCAACCGAGTCGATGACACGCTCGGTCCGCTCAGCCTGCACCTCGGTGTGCTCGGCGGATCGACCGGTGTCACGGCGTGGATCGGAATCCGCGAGGTCGCGAAACCGCAGCCCGGCGATTCGTTCGTCGTCTCGGCAGCCGCGGGCGCCGTCGGTTCGGTGGCGGGCCAGATCGCGAAACGCGACGGCGCGCGCGTCATCGGGATCGCCGGTGGCCCGGACAAGGTCCGGTATCTGCTCGACACGCTGGGTTTCGACGAAGCGATCGACTACAAGCACGACGACGTCGGCGCCCGCCTGGGGGAGCTCTGTCCCGACGGGGTGAACGGATTCTTCGACAACGTCGGCGGGCCGATCCTCGATGCGGTGCTCGACAACATCGCGCTGCACGGCAAGGTCACGATCTGCGGTGCGATCTCGCAGTACGACGACATGGACGACATCACCGGCCCGTCGATGTACCTGCGCCTCGCCGAACGTCAGGCGGTGATGGAGGGGTTCGCGTTCTTCCACTTCCCGGACCGCATGCAGCCGGCGATGGAGGAACTGGCCGGCTGGGTGGCCGACGGCTCGATCGCGCTCGGCGAGACCGTGCTCGACGGGATCGATCGCTATCCCGAAGCCCTCCAGGTCATGTTCGAGGGCGGCAACACCGGCAAGTTGCTCGTGCGCGCAAGCTGAGTCGTCGACACGATCTCCGCCCCCCGACCGCTCAGGATTCGGGTTGGGATTCCTGCCAGCGGCGGCCGACGTCGGCGTACATCTGGGGCGTCGGGAGTGCGAGCAGCGAGGCACCGCCGTCGACGCAGAGTGTCTGACCGGTGATGAACGAACCGAGGCCACTCGAGAGGAAGACCACGGCGTTGGCGATGTCCTGCGCCGAGCCCATCCGACCCAGTGGGGTCATCTCGCGGATGGCCTGGATCGCCGGCGCGACACTGAACACCCGCGCCGTCATCGGCGTCTCGATCAGCGCTGCGGCGACGGTGTTGAACCGAACTCCCGCATCGCCGTACTCGACGGCGGCGATCTTCGTGGCGTACTCCAGACCGGCCTTGGCGCTCGCATAGGCGGCGAGGCCGCGGGCCGGATTCTGCGCCGTCAACGAACTGATCGAGGTGAACGCTCCGCCGTTGCCGAGGTCGCGCATCGCATTGCCGGCATGGCGGATGCAGTACATCGCCCCTTGGATCTGCACCGCGTGCATCGCCGCGAGGTCGTCGGGTTCGAGGTCGGCGATCGGTGTCGAATGTTCGTATCCGGCGCAGTTCACGAACACGTCGAGTCGACCCGTCCGCTCCACCGTCGTGTCGACGAGCGCTCGCACCTGGGCGTCATCGGTGATGTCGCAGCCCAGCCCGATTCCTCCGATCTCGTCGGCGACGGCATCGACGACGTCGGTCCGCCGTGCAGCGATGACGACGGTCGCGCCCTGCTCGGCGAGGGTGCGGCTGATCGCCTCGCCGAATCCGCTGTGGCCTCCGACGACGACGGCGGTGGTGTCCGTGAACGTTCCCATGGCGGCCGACCGTAACGTTCGCTCGGCTCGTGACGAGAAGCCGACGGACGACGATCCATTCGATCTCGGCAATCCCGGTGCTATGCATGCGGGACGGCTCGACGGGGACGTTCCTCGCCGGACCGGCTCGACTCGCCATGACCGTTCCGCCGAAGTTCATCCGTCGCCTCGTCGTCGCACCGACCATGCTCGTCGCGATCGTGTTCGCGAACCTCTTCCTCCCCGTGTGGGTGGTCATCGCGGCGTTCGTATCGCGGTACGTGCCCGGCCGGTGGCGGATCCTTCGAGTGGCGTGGTTCCTCTTCGTCTATCTGCTCCTCGAGGCGATCGGAATCGTCGTGCTGTTCGCGCTCTGGGTCGCGTCGGGCTGTGGCTGGAAGCTCGGATCGCCACGGTTCGTCGACCTGCACTACCGATTCATGGGCTGGTTCCTGCGCCGCGCGCTCGGCGTCGCCCGCAAGACGTTTCGCGTCGTGATCGATGTCCAAGCCCACGACATCGCCCACGCCGATCGTCCGCTGATCGTGTTCAGTCGCCATGCGGGCCCGGGTGACTCGTTCCTGCTGATCGACGCGTTGTTGAACGGTCCCAATCGGCGGCGCCCGCGGATCGTCCTGAAGAACACACTCCAGTGGGATCCGTGCGTCGACATCCTCCTCAATCGACTCCCGAACCGATTCGTCGGCTCCGGCCGGAGTGGTGCCGGTCAGAGATCGGTCGAGGCGATCGCCGAACTCACATCGACGATGACCGCCGGCGATGCGTTCGTGATCTTTCCGGAGGGCGGGAATTTCACTCCGCGACGTCACGCCCGCGCGATCGAGAAGCTCGACGAGATCGGACGGCCCGAGCTCGCCGAACGCGCGCGGGGGATGGAGCACGTCCTCCCGCCGAAACCGGCGGGTGCGCTCGCGGCGATCGACGCCGCACCCACCGCGGATGTGATGTTCGTCGGTCACGTCGGACTCGAGGCGTTGTCGACGGTGAGCGACATCTGGCGCGGCATCCCGATGGACGCGTCGGTCTCCGCGACGTTCTGGGTGACCAACGCGATCGACGTGCCGGCACCTGCCGACCGCGAGCGGTGGCTGTACGACGAGTGGAAGCGACTCGACGACTGGATCGCCGCGAACGCTACGTGACGCTGGCGGAGCGGCGGCGCCAGAGGAGGAACGAACCCGCGCCGAGCACCATTCCCGGCAGGAACGTCAGTGTCCGCCAGATGAGCACGGCGGCGAGTGCATCGGCAGCGGTGGCATTGCCGGCGCTCACCAGGAGCGCGGTCAACGCGCCATCGACCGTGCCGAGGCCGCCGGGTGAGATCGGAATGAACGTACCGAGTCGTGCCATCCCGAACGCGAACAGTGCTGTGGCGAACGTGGTCGAACGGGCATTGTCCCGTTGGAGGCCCTCGAGTGCGATGTCGAGCACGGCGAACTGGGTGAGCTGGATGGCGACGTGCGCGGCGCTGATCTGCAGCCACCGCGTCGACAGCAGTCCGTGCGTCGATTCGCGGAAACGTACGAGGACCTCGCCCCAGCCGCGCGCTCGGTTGCGTTTGAACATTCGGAGAAAGACGTTCGCGACTCGTTCGGCCATCACCCCGAATCGACGTGCGACCTCGACGCTGCGCACCAGGCCCCGCAGCAGCAGGCCGACGAGCGCGAACCCGGCGAAGCCGAGCGCGATCGTCAACCACCAGGTCGGCGTGCTGTTGCCCGTGCCGACGAGAAAGCACACACCGACGAGGGGCATCAGCAGTGTCGCGAGGATGTTCCAGAGCGCGTTGACGCCGGTCGCCGCAGTGGCGCGGGTTCGATCGACGTCCTCGTCCGCGAGCATCGCGTACTGCGTGGGGAGCACGATGGCCCCACCGCCGGGAATCCCGTTGCTGATCATGAACGAGGTGTTCGCGACGCTGAACGCAGCGCGGTAGCGGAGTTCGGGCAGGACGGCGATCCACTGAGTCGCGTACACGATGATGCTCAACACGGCGGCGACGAGCAGTGCGAGGAGCCAGTGCGGCGGGAGATCGAGCGCCGCGTCGGTGGCCTTCTCGAAGTCGCCGAACTGGGGCAGGATGCCGAACAGGACGATCGCGATGGCGGCGACGGTCAGCGTGGTGAGGATGACCTGGCGGCGGCGCGATGGCGCGTCGGGGATGAGTTCCTCGATGGTCGTCTGCTGCGTCTCGGGTGACGGATCTTCGAGCGGACTCACGGAACGAGATCGTCCAGGTACGTCGTGGTCGCCGCCCGGGCGTTGGCCATGAGCGCGTCGGTGTCGCTGAAGTCGCTCCAGTTCAGTTGGCGCTTGTCGTCGGGTTCGAGCGTGTTGCCACTCGGCAACAGGTGGACGGTGACTCCCTCGGGGAGTTGATCGTGAAGCGTTGCGAACCGGTGTCGGCGGGAGATCTCGAACGCCACCAGTCCCGCCTCGTACCAGCGCTTCGGCACCGAGAGGCGTTGCTCGACGCGGCCGACCTGCAGGACGTAGAGCGTCGTGGCACCGAGCTCGATCGCGCGACTGATCGGCACCGAGTTGACGAGACCACCGTCGTAGAAGTGCTCACCGTTCACCTCGACGGGCGGAAAGAGTCCGGGGATCGACGACGATGCGAGGAGCGGCGGCATCAGCGGCCCACTTCGGAACCAGGTCTCTGCGGCGCGCTCGATCGACGCGGCGACACATTCGAAAGGGATTCGGAGATCCTCGAACCGACGGGCGGGCAGCTGGTCCTCGAGCCAGTCCTCGAACGCGTCGTGCGTGATGAGCGATGGCGCGAGGCGGACGAGATTCCGGAGTTGGTCCCGTCGGCGTGGGACGAGCGCCGCCGAGTCGGCGAGCGTGCGCCACGCTCGTTCGAGCTGATCGATCCCGGCCCGTGTGGGCTCGCCGGCGAACATCGCCCCGTTGATCGCGCCGATCGAGGTTCCGACGATCAGGCCCGGGGTGATCTCTGCGTCGGTCAGTGCTCCCAGCATTCCGACTTCGACCGCACCCCAGCGACCGCCGCCACCGAGTACGAACGCCACCGACATCGGAACGACGTTACTGGGAGTGTCGGAGCGAACGCCCCGCGGGCGCGCGGTCAGTAGTTCAGGTCGACGAACGTCTGATCGTCGATCGGCGGTCGGATGTAGGAGACATCGTCACGCTCGGGGATGACGACCGGGTCGGGAACGGTGTTCTCGTACGGGATGGATTGCAGGATGTGCCCGATGCAGTTCAGTCGCGCCCGACGCTTGCAGTCCGACGGCACGACGTACCACGGGGCCTGCTTGATGTCGGTGTACTGGAAGGTGGTGTCCTTCGCCATCGAGTACTGCACGTAGCGGCGGTGTTCCTCGAGGTCGATCTCGGACAGCTTCCAGCGCTTCAACGGTTCTTCGTTCCGTGCGGCGAACCGACGACCCTGTTCCTCGTAGCTGACCGAGAACCAGTACTTGAGCAGGATGATCCCCGACCTGACGAGCATCCGTTCGAACTCGGGACAGGTGCGAAGGAACTCGGCGTGCTGCTGCTCGGTGCAGTAGCCCATGACGCGCTCGACGTTGGAGCGGTTGTACCAGCTCCGATCGAACAGCACCATCTCGCCGCCGGACGGCAACAGCGGGACGTAGCGCTGGAAGTACCACTGGGTCTGTTCCCGCTCGGTGGGTTTCGGGAGCGCCTCGACGCGCACGATCCGCGGGCTCGTCCGTTCCGTGAGCCGCTTGATCACCCCGCCCTTGCCCGCCGATCCTCGGCCTTCGAAGATGACGAGGACGCGGAGACCGTTCCGTTGGACCCAGTACTGCAACTGGACCAACTCCTCCTGCATCCGCGCGAGTTCGGCTTCGTAGAACTTCTTCCGCATCCGACCGTCGGGGTGATAGTTCGCCTCGCCGGCAGGACGTTCCCACTCCGAGAGTTCGGGCGACGACAGCTCGTCCTCGGGTCGGCGTCGGTCGGACATCAGTCGTTGTCGAGCCGGTCCACGACGTGATGGGCGGCGTCGGCGATCTTCCCCTTCACGCCGCCCTCCTCGGCGACCTGCTGGAGCCGGGCGTCGAGCAGGCCGAGGTCGGCGCGGAGGTCCTCGACGGGTGACACCTTGCCGTCACCGTCGAGATCGAACGCGCCGAGCTGCACCTCCTCGTCGTCGAGTTGTTCGCCCTCGTTCTCGGTGGTGCGGGATTCGGAGTCCTGTGCCATGACCGGAATGTAGTCGTGCGACGGTGCGGGGGTCTCCGCTCACACCGCGTACGGCGCGAGAAAGCGGTCGACGACTTCGACCGCCAACTTGTCGAGTTGATCCTGGTCACCGAGGAGTGAGGAATAGACCAGCGGTCCGAACAGGATCCGCGAGGCCATCTCGACGTCGATGTCTGCGGGCAGGATTCCTTCCTCGATGCCGAGGTCCACGATGGTGCGGAGCGTCGCGGTCTTCGACGTGCGGTCGATCTCGATGCACGCAGCGACCGCGGGCATGGTGACCTGCAACGACATCATCGCCGGGATGATCCGCGACCACTCGGGGTCCGCGAGCGTTGCTGCGCCATCGTTCACGTACCACCGCAGTGCCGACTCGAAGCCGTCGGTCAGATTGGGTTGGGTGAGGGCAGGGATGTTGCAGCGCACGACGTCGATGAGCATGTCGTCACGCGACGACCACTGCCGGTACAGGGTCGATTTCGCCACACCGGATGCCTCGGCGACCGCATCGACCGTGACCCCGCGGGGACCCGACTCGACCAGGAGATCGGTCGCGGCGCGCAGCAGCCGCTCCCGGCTCCTCGCTGCTCGTGGTGATGGGGTGTCGCTCATTGGTCGGACCTTCTGGCGGTGGCCGCGTCGCGATGCCGGTCGGGTTACGTCGGTCACATTGTGTCCTTTTCGCTCGACATCGGGGAACCCCACGTTATCATCGCTACGAAACCGTTTCGTTGCGATGTGTGATGAAACACCCCGCCACCCACCTTCGGAGAACACCGTGAACCACCCGACCGAAACAACGGAGCCGTCCTCGACGGTCCTGACCGACCCCAAGGATCAACGCAACATCCTGATCGCGATGTGCACCGCGCTGATTGCCGTCATCGCCTCGGTGTCGGGGCTCAACGTCGCCCAGCAGGACCTCGCGATCGATCTGGGTGCGTCGCAGAGCGCCGTGCTCTGGATCATCAACGCGTACACGATTGCGCTGGCCGCGCTGCTGTTGCCGATCGGAGCGATCGGCGACCGTTGGGGTCGCAAGCCGGTCCTGCTCACCGGTCTCGCCGTGTTCGGCCTGGCGAGTCTCGGTGCAGCGCTCGCCCCGACGGTCGGCCTGATGATCGCGGCTCGCGTCGCGGCCGGTGTCGGTGCAGCGATGATCATGCCGGTCACGCTGTCGGTGATCACGTCGAGTTTCCCCCCGGAGGACCGGGCGCGGGCGATCGGCATCTGGGCAGGGTTCGCGGGAAGCGGAGGCATCCTCGGATTGTGGGTGTCGGCGTTCATGGTCGACGTCGTCACCTGGCGCTGGTTGTTCGTCCTCCCCATCGGCCTGGTCATCGTGTCGGCGATCGCTTCGGTCATGTTCGTCCCGAACTCGGTCGAGCACGCCACGCACCGGTTCGACATCGGCGGCTCGCTGCTGTCCGCACTCGCGATCGGCGGGATCGTGCTCGGCATCCACGAGGGCCCCGAGCGCGGTTGGACCGACCCGATCACACTCGCCGGAACCATCGTCGGCGTCGTCGCACTCGTCGCATTCGTGATGTGGGAACGGCGTCAGGCCAACCCACTCCTCGACATGTCGGCATTCCGCGACCGCGGTCTGTCGTCGGGTTCGGCCACCCTGCTGATCGTGTTCGCCGTGATGTTCGGCATCTTCCTCGTGCTCTTCCCGTACCTCCAAGCTGTCGTCGGGTGGTCCGCTCTCCGTGCGGCCGCTGGGCTGCTGCCGATGGCGGCCGTGATGATGCCGATGTCGACTCTCGCACCCCGGGTGGCCGCACGGTTCGGCTCGCGGGCAACGATGATCACCGGTGTCGCGATCTTCGGGATCGGCATGATGACGCTCGCGCTGCGGGCGTCGGTCGAAGGCGGCTACATGTCGGTACTGCCCGGCCTGATGATCCTCGGCTTCGGGATGGGTCTGACGATGACCCCGGCCACCGAGGCGATCACCGCGACGCTTCCGCAGGAGAAGCAAGGTGTGGCGTCCGCTCTCAACGACACCTCTCGTGAGGTCGGCGGAGCGCTCGGAGTCGCACTGCTCGGTTCGATCCTGAGCTCGGGGTACCGGTCGGCGATCGAACCCGCACTCGAGGGCCTGCCGCCGGAGCTCGCCGAGCATGCGAGCGAGGGCATCGGCAGCGCCTACGCCGTCGCTGCCGAAGCGGGTGACGCCGCACCACAGATCATCGACGCCGCACAGCACGCGTTCGTCGAGGGTTGGGTCTCGTCGATGTGGATCGGCGTCGCGCTGGCCGGCGTTGCGTTGGCGGTCCTGGTGTTCCGTGGTCCGGGTACCGGCAAGGCCGTCGCTCCGGCTGCCGATCGCGAGTTCGAAATCGCCTCTGCCTGAAGATGCGCGTTGGTGACGGTCACCAACACGCATTCACGGGCGTGGGCTGTGGGCGCGGATGAAGCGGGCGGCGTATGCGAGCGCTTCCTTCGCCTCGGGCATGACGCCCGCGAACATCGGATAGACGTGCCACATCTCTTCCGCGAGGTCCAGTTGGACGTGAACTCCCGCAGCGGCGGCACGTTCGGCGAGTCGGGTGGAGTCCGCCAGCAGGACTTCGTCGGTCCCGGTCTGGATCAGCATCGGCGGGAGACCGGCGAGGTCGGCGAACAGCGGCGAGACCCCTGGGTCGTCGAGCGGTGTGTCGGCCGCGTACATCTCGGCCGATGAGCCGAGCAGCTGCGGTTTGATCATCGGGTCGAGGTCGGCCAAGGTCTGCACCGATTCCCCCGATCCGGTGAGGTCGGTCCAGGGAGACAGCACGTAGGCGCACGCCGGCAGTGGGTCGCCCGCATCGCGCAGCGCACACAACGTTGCGAGGGTCGCACCGCCACCTGCGGAGTCTCCGGCGATCGTGATCCGCGAGGGGTCGACGCGACCGGCGATGTCGCGGTAGGCCGCGACGCAGTCGTCGATCGCCGCCGGATACGGGTGCTCCGGCGCGAGGCGGTAGTCGATCACCGTGACCACAGCTTCTGCGAGTTTCGCGAGGCGAGCGGCGAGAGCGATGTGGCTCTTCGGCGAGCCCAGGATGTAGGCCCCGCCGTGGATGTAGAGGATGTGGCGTTCGGCCTCGACCGCAGTCGGAGTCGCGACGATCGCAGGCACGCCGCCGACCGAGGTGTCCGCGTAGTCGACCTTGCGGGGACGTGGCAGCTTGTCGAGTCGATCCATCGCGGCGCGGCGCACGTCGATCGGCGTTGACTCGTCCGGCAGTGCCCGACCCATCGCCTTGCGCATCAACCTGGCCCGATAGCTCGTCATCGCGTCACCATAGGCCCGTGGGTACTCTCGCTCGGATGGTCTCGACGAGCTTTCCCGTTCGCTTCACCGGGTGGAACCGATTCATGAAGGTGCTCGGGATGTCCCCGAGCAACTCGTACCTCGAGATCGATGCCGAGGAGGTACGCGTGCGGATGGGGTGGACATTTTCACTCGTCGCACCGCGTGCATCGGTGGGCTCGGCCGAACTCGATGATCGCCGCGTCTGGGGATGGGGGGTCCACGGGTGGCGCGGGCGTTGGCTGGTCAACGGCTCCTCGTCGGGAATCGTTCGGTTCCCGATCGATCCTCCCGTGCGGGCTCGACTGCTCGCGATCGTGCCGATCACGGTCCACGAGATCAGGATTTCGCTGGACGATCCGTCGGCCGCGATCGATCTCCTCGCCGCCTGATTTCGACGAAGCACCGACTTCTCTATGGTGTGGCCCGTGGCGAGCCGACCCGACCTCGACATCGACGGTCTCGAGAAGGACACGATCTCGTCGGGTGCGGTCTCGGGTTTCGCGACCGGCGTGTTCTCGATCCCCGAAGGGATGGCGTACGCATCGCTGGCCGGGGTGAACCCGCTGTACGGGCTGTACTCGGGACTGGTGTCGTCGCTGGTCGCCTCGTTGACGACGGGCACGGTGTTGATGATCTCGACGCTGACGAGCGCGATTGCCCTGTCGACGGGAAGCGTGCTCGACGTCGCCGACGTGTCCGACGACGACATGCCGCGGGCGTTGTTCACGGTCACGCTGCTGACGGGCGCGGTGATGCTCGGGCTCGGCCTGGCGCGGATGGGGAGCATGGTCAGCTTCGTGTCGAACTCCGTGATGACCGGCTTCGTCGCTGCGGCGTCGGTCCTCATCATCGTGGGTGAACTGGGCGACTTCTCCGGCTACGACCCCGACGGTTCGAACAAGATCGCCGAGATCTGGGACTGGTTCGTCCACATCGGCGACTGGGACGGCGCGACGACCGCCGTGGGACTCGTGACCGTCGTGCTCGTGATCATCGGCAAGCGGATTCCCGCGACCGAGAAACTGGCACCTGTGATCGTGCTGCTCGCGATGACCGTCGCCGTGACGATTCTCGACCCGTCCAGCGTCGCAACCGTCGCGGACATCGCGTCGATCCCCCGTGGTCTGCCGGCCCCGGACCTCCCCGCCTTCGCGTTGATTCCCGACCTCGCGCTCGGGTCGGTGTCGGTCGCGATCGTCGCCCTCGTGCAGGGCGCCGGGATCAGCACGGCCTATCCCAACCCGGACGGAACCACCGCGTCGCCGAGTCGCGACTTCCGGGGTCAGGGTCTGGGCAACATCGCCGGCTCGTTCTTCCAGTCGATGCCGACCGGTGGATCGTTGTCGCGGACCGGGATCTCCGTCGGCGGCGGGGCGAAATCCCGTTGGGGTGGCATCTTCGCCGTCGTGTGGCTCGGCGTGTTGCTGTTGCTGTTCGGCAGCCTGGCCGAGCTGGTGCCGTTGGCGGTGATCGCCGGGCTGCTGTTCGTCATCGCCGGGGAGTTGGTGGTCGGCCGGCTCGCGAACGCCGAGCTCGCCGCTCACAGCTCGTGGGGCTCGACGGCGGCGATGGTCGTGACGTTCGTCGCGGCGATGTTCATCCCCCTGCAGTGGACGATCTTCATCGGGGCGGGACTCTCGCTCGTCGTGTTCATCGGCCGCTCGTTCCAGGGCGGCAAGGTCTCCGAGTTGGCCCGGAGCGACGACGGTTACTGGAGCGAGCACGACGCCCCGCGAACGCTCACCTCGAACACGGTGACAGTGATCGGACTCCGGAACTGGAAGTTCTTCGCTGACGTGCCGCGCCTCGCCGAGCTCATGCCGCGACCCGGCGATGCGTCGGGAGCGGTGGTGGTCGTCCGGTCTCGCGATCTCGACGACATCCAGTCGACGGGGCTGCGGATGGTGGACAACTATCGGGCGCTGCTTGCCGAATCCGGCAATCACCTCGTCCTGGCCGGCGTCCAGCCGCACGTTGCCGAGACTCTCGAGCGCACAGGCATCGCTGACAAGATCGGACCCGACCACATCTTCCTCGCGGGCCCCGACGTGACCCGGTCACTCGATGATGCGTGGGAGTTCGCTCACGACCTCGTCGCCGGCGACAGCTGACGCCGACGGCGGACGTTCATCCGTCGTTCACCGCGGTGGATTGCGGCGCGTCGAAGGTTTGCCTAGTCTCCCCGTGGCCACACGGTCAACGAGGAGAGTGTCATGGCGAAGCTGTGCCCCGCTCACCCACTGCCATCACACAGGGAGAATCAGAATGAGTGAGCACACACTTGCGTCGTGGAACGACGGCCCGACACGACAGTCGATTCTCGACTTCGTCGCCGCTGCCGACGACCTGCCGGTCGAACAACGCGTCGCCGTGTTCGACAACGACGGAACCCTCTGGTGCGAGAAGCCGTCCTACACGCAGCTGTTGTTCATGCTGGGGGAACTGCATCGTGCGGTGGCGGCGGACGCAACGGTGGGCGAGCGCTCCGAGTACCGAGCGCTGCTCGACGACGACAAAGCCAAGCAGGCGGAGCTCGGCCTCCCCGCGATCGCGATGGCGCTGGTCGAGCTGTGCGCGGGAATCACCGCCGCCGAGTTCGAGCGTCGGGTGCTCGCGTTCTTCGAGTCCGCCCGCCATCCGACTCTCGATGTGCCGCTGAAGCAGCTCCGCTATCAGCCGATGTTGGAGCTCGTCGACCTGCTGCGTGAACACGACTTCTCGGTGTTCATCGTGACCGGTGGCGGAACCGAGTTCGTACGCGCCATCTCGAACGACTTCTACGGTGTCGCCCCCGAGCGCGTCGTCGGCTCGATGATCGGCTACGAGGTCCAGCGCGACGATCAGGACCGTCCGCACCCGATTCGGACGAAGACGATGTTCGGCGAGGTCGACGAAGGCGACGCGAAGGTGTCGAACCTCCAGATGGGTCTCGGTCGACGCCCGATCTTCGCCGCGGGCAACACGCCGGGTGACGCCTCGATGATGGAGTACGCCCGCACGTCCGACGGTCCGACCCTGGCCCTGCTGGTCGACCACGACGACGCCGATCGCGAGTTCGCGTACGAGGGGAAGGCAGCGAGTTTCGACAGCGCCGGCTCGTTCGTCGATGCGGGCCGTGACCTCGGGTGGACGATCGCGAGCATGCGCGACGACTGGTCGCAGATCTTCCCCGCGTCGTGACGGACCATCGGGTGTCAGACACCCGATGGTCAACTCGGTGATTCGTAGGCGACCCGGAACCCGGCGTGGCTCATGCCGGTGTCGATCATCTGCGGACGGCGCGCCGCCGGTCGGTAGCGGAGGCAGTAGCTGTCGGCACACAGGTGCGACCCGCCCTTGATCACCTTGCGCGGGACACCGAACTGCGGTTGGGCCGGGTCGAAGCTGTCGGCGATGTCACCGCCGCGCGGGTTCGTCGGCACGCAGCAGGGCTTGTCGGCATCTTCGGGATGCCGCGACGTCCACCAGTCGTCGGTCCATTCCCACACGTTCCCGGCCATGTCGTGCAGGCCGAACCCGTTCGCCGGGAAGGACCCGACAGGCGCGGTGCGCAGGTAGCCCGACTCGCCGGTCGAGCGCCACGGGAAGTCGAGACCGTCCCAGGTGTTCGCCATCAGTGCGCCGTTCGGTCGGGCCTCGTCACCCCAGGTGAACGCCGATCCGTCGAGACCGCCGCGCGCGGCGAACTCCCACTCGGCTTCGGAGGGGAGACGACCGCCGGCCCATTCGGCGAACGCGGATGCGTCCTCGTGGGCGATGTGGACGACCGGATGGTCGAGTCGATCCGCGGTCGACGAACCCGGTCCTTCGGGCCGCGACCACGATGCGCCCGGCGTCCAGACCCACCACTGACTGAGGTGGCGCAGGTCGACCGGTCCCGGCGTGGGCTGGAAGACGAGCGAGCCCGCCACCAGGTTCTCCGGCGGAGCCCCGGGATAGTCGGCCGGATCGAGTGGGCGTTCGGCGATCGTGACGTAGCCGGTCGCCTCGACGAACTCGGCGAAGCGCGCGTTGGTCACCTCGAAACGGTCGATGGCGAACGCATCGACGCGGACCCGATGGGTCGGGGACTCCTCGGGGTAGTGGTCGTCCGAGCCCATCGTGAACTCGCCGCCCGCGAGATCGACCCGATCCGGTGTGGCGTCGACTCGATCGGTCACGACGTCGAACCTACCGATGCATCGATGACGACGAGGTCGTGGTTCCAGAGTCGTTCGACGAAGCGGAGGGCGCCGGGGCCGAGGTCGCGGATCGGGCGGGTCCCGTCGATCGAGCGGAACAGGTCGAGTTCCGCGCGATCCGCGAACATCACGAGATCGGTGAACGCGTGCGCGCGGTTGAGCAGTGCGGCAGCAGCGCCGGGCGGGAGGCGTTCCTCGACCGCGATCGCCGTGGGCACGACGATCGGGACCCACGCGTCGGCGTCGGCCCCGGAGAAGTCGAGTGTGTCCGTCGGCGGATCGTCGTCCGCGAACGCGATCACCGTGTGCCGGGCGATGGTGCCGCGGAACAACTCGACGGCGGCGTACTGCTCGTCGACGGGCAGCTCCGCGATCCGTGAGGCGTGCGGCGTCTCGCTGATCGAGCCGCAGTCGGGTCGATACGGCGCCTGTCGCTCCCATCGTCCGAAGCGAAGTCCGGCGGCGTCGAGGAGAGCGAGGAGTTCGGGGACGGTGTAGGCGCGGTCACGGGGGTTGAGCAGCGCGTCGGCGAGCGCATCGTCGTCGTGGATGTCGCGGGAGTTCCGCAGGACGTGGTCGAGGGGATGGCCGACGGGCAGCTCGCGGAGTGTCGCGACGAGGTCGGCCAGTTCGGTCGAAGTCGGGGCCACGCCCAGCCGGCGACAGTACTCCTGCATCACATAGATCCCCGCTCGGCCGTACTGCGCATAGACCATGAGCGTCAGGGCGCCGCCCGGAGCGAGCGCACCGCGCAACGCCGCCAGCGCACTCGGTGGATCGGCGAGGTGGTGCAGCACGCCGGTGCAGACGATGTGGTCGAACGATTCGTGGAGTTCGGCGACGTTCTCGATCGGCAGCTGGTGCACCTCGAGGTTGGACAGGTCGTGCTGTTCGATGAGTCGGCGGGTGTGATCGATGCTGGTGGTGCTGACGTCGATCCCCACGACCCGCGCGCGCGGATTTCGCGCCGCGTGGCGCGCCGCCTGCGATGTTCCACACCCGGCGACCAGCAGCGTCGGCTCGTCGGGGACGGGCCGACGCGGCCAGACCAGATGGTGCGCGGTCCGCCGCCCCTCGACGTCGAGAACGCGAACTGCGCTCAGGTCGTCGACGGGCGGCGGATACGGATGTCGTTCGTAGAAGCCCGCGATCGGATCGTCGTGGACCGCTCGGGTCACGCGCTGGTCACACCCGCCTTCAGTTTCTCCATCACCTTGTCGATGTTGAACGACGCCGGTTCCTGCCGTGGCGGGAACTCGCGCAGCGTCTCGAGCATCTGCGCGACGTACGCCTGGGCCGGCACGAGCAGGAAGACGTGATCGAGCATCCAGTCGTAGTACGTGTTCGACGTGATGTCGGCGCGTTCGAACGGATCGGTCTTGAGGTTGAAGATCTTCGGCACGCGCAATTCGGTGTACGGCTCCATCCACACCTGCAGCGTTCCGGAGGCACGCTGCTCGAGGAAGACGAACTTCCAGTTGCCGAAGCGCAGCGCCGTGAGGTCGCCGTCGTCGGACACGTAGAAGAAGTGGTCCCGCGGGCTGTCGTCGGCTTCGCCCGTGATGTACGGGAGCTGATCGTGTCCGTCGAGATACACCTTGTAGTCGTTGCCGTCGAGGTTGGTGCCCTCCCGCAACCGATCGACGATCTCGGTGTTGCCGGCCGCGGCGAGGAGGGTCGGGAACCAGTCGTTGTGGCTGACGATTCCGTTGAGGACCGTGCCCGCCGGGATGTGCCCGGGCCAGCGGACCATCGCGGGAACGCGGTACGCCCCCTCCCAGTTCGAGTTCTTCTCGTTGCGGAACGGCGTCATCCCGGCGTCCGGCCACGAGTTCATGTGAGGACCGTTGTCGGTCGAGTACATCACGATGGTGTTGTCGGCGATGCCGAGTTCGTCGAGGAGGTCGAGCATGCCACCGACCACGTCGTCGTGATCCAACATCGTGTCGTGGTACTCGGACTGCCACCGACCGGCGCGGCCGCGGCTCTCGGGCTTGCCGTGTGTGCGGAAGTGCATGTGGGACGTGTTGAACCACACGAAGAACGGGTTGTCCTCGTCGGCCTGACGCTTGATGAAGTCGGTCGCGGCATCGCTGAACTCGTCATCGACGGTCTGCATCCGCTTCTTGGTGAGCGGGCCGGTGTCCTCGATCCGCTGCGTGCCGTCGTCGTTCGCCCACGACCTGATGACACCGCGCGGTCCGAATCGCTCGGCGAAGTTCGGGAAGTCCTCCCCGGACGGGTAGTCGCGGAGTTCGGGCTCCTCCTCGGCGTTGAGGTGATACAGGTTGCCGAAGAACTCGTCGAAGCCGTGTGCGGTGGGGAGGTGCTCGTCGCGGTCACCGAAGTGGTTCTTGCCGAACTGGCCGGTGGCGTACCCCTCGGCCTTGAGCGCTGTCGCGATCGTCGGATCCTCGGCCTGCAGGCCGATCCGGGCGCCGGGCATGCCGACCTTGGTCAGTCCGGTGCGGTACGGGTTCTGCCCGGTGATGAACGCGGCGCGACCGGCGGTGCAGCTCTGCTCGCCGTAGTAATCGGTGAACCGCACACCTTCGTTCGCGATGCGGTCGATGTTGGGGGTGCGATATCCCATCAGGCCGTCGCTGTAACAGCTCAGGTTGGAGATCCCGATGTCGTCACCCCAGATGATCAGGATGTTCGGTTTGTCGGCCATGGAAGTTCTCGTTTCTGTCGCGGATGCGGTGGTGTGCCCGATGCGAACATAGCTGGTCGCCCGATCGCGTTTCCGCACTCGCGTCCCGCGGGTTCGAGCAGGTCTAGGATCCCTCCTGGAGGCGATGGAACAGCCGTGGACGTGAACTCGACGGAGGTCCCGAACCTCCCCCTCGTCGCTCGGACGCGCGGGTCGCGCGCGGCACTCGCGGGACTGGTGTTCGCGCTGTTGTTCACCGCGGGATGGGTGCTGACGAGGGCGAGTCCCAGCCTCGACGCCTCCGATGCCGAGATGCTCGACTACTTCGAGTCCTCGAGCCGCCGCCAGGCGTCGTCGATCGCCGCGCTGTACGTGCTTCCGTTCGCGGCGATCGCCTTCATCTGGTTCGCCGCGGCGTTCCGGGATCGCGTGGTGCGCGGTGGAGGCCGTGAGCACACGATGCTCGCAACGGTGCACCTCATGTCGGCGACGTTGTTCGCGACGGCGCTCTTCTTCGTCGCGGCGATCGAGTTGACGCTCGTGTGGCGAATCGAGTCCGGTTCGGTCGATCCGGCCGGGGCCCGCGCGACCATCGCCATCGGCACGGCGACCGGTCAGCTGATCGCGCTGCGAATCGGTGCGGTCTTCGTGGCGATCAGCACGACCAGAGCGCTGCGCTCCGGGCTGTTCCCGCGCTGGTACGGCTACCTCAGCTTCGGGATCGCCGCCGCACTGTTGCTCGTCGCCACCCAGGTCACGGTCGTGATGCTGGCGCTGCCGCTCTGGGTCCTCGTCTCGAGTCTGTTGGTGCTGATCCCTCGCCGGAATCGGGAGGAACTGGTCGAGTCCTGACCTGTGGGGGCGAGCGTCCGTGGCCTCACCGGTCGTCTGTGCCGCGTGACACACCCGGGGTCGGTTGCATCTGTTCCATCGCCTGAACAGCATGGCCATCATGACTTCGTCTGCTCCAGCAGATTCCTCGCACGCCACACCCGCGAACCAGGATGCCTCCCGCCCGTCGATCTGGGCGCGGCTCGGTGGGTTCTCGTTCCGGAATCGGCGCGCCGTGCTGCTGGCATGGATCGCCGTCCTGATCGTCGTGTTCGGCGCGGTGGGAGTCGTCGGGACGGCGTCGGAGAGTTCGTTCGAGAGCCCCGACTCCGAGTCGGCGCGCGGGTTCGAGGTCCTGACCGAGAACTTCGACAGTGCCGGCAGTTTCATCTCCGGTTCGATCGTCTACGAAGCGGACGGCGGCGTCGATCGGCCCGAGGTCCAGGAGGCGATGACCGACCTGTTCGAGGAGGTCGATGCGCTCGACGGGGTCACCGTCACGAGCCCGTACTCCGAACTCGGCGCGCAGTCCGGGCTCATCTCCCAGGACGGCACGATCGCACGCGCCACCCTCGACTTCTCCGAGGACGTCACCGAGACCGAGTCCGCGGAGGCGGGTGTCGAGATCAACGAACTCGTCGGCGACATCGAGATCGAGGGATTGAACATCGAGGTGGGCGGTGCCGCGCTCGCCGAGTTCGAGCCGCCGGAGGCCGAGCTGATCGGCCTCGCGTTCGCGGTCGTCATCCTCATCCTCGCGTTCGGGTCCGTCCTCGCGATGGGACTCCCGATCGGTGTCGCGCTGTTCGGTGTGGGCATCGGTGTCGGCTGCATCCAACTGCTGACCAACGTGTTGTCCATCCCGGACTTCGCCACGACCCTCGGGGCGATGATCGGTCTCGGGGTCGGGATCGACTACGCCCTGTTCATCGTCACCCGCTACCGGGAGGGGACCCGCGCCGGGCTCGATCCGGAGCGGGCGACCATCACGGCGATCGACACCGCGGGTCGCGCGGTCGTCTTCGCGGGATCGGCCGTCGTCATCTCGCTGCTCGGCATGTACATCATCGGCTTGGCGTTCGTGAACGGCCTCGCGACCGGGGCTGCCGTCACGGTGGCGATCACGATGGTGGCGTCGGTGACGTTGCTCCCCGCGCTGATCGGTTTCGCCAAGGATCGCGTCGAGATCACGCGGTATCGCGGGCTGATCATGGCCGGCGGCGCGTCGCTCGCCCTGCTCGGCGTCGGGATCGGTGTTCCCGTGCTCGGTCTGGTCGGGCTCGGCGTGCTGGTCGTGACTCTCGTGTTGTCGTTCTTCGTGCCGAAGCTCCGTGAAGCACTTCCGCCTCGCCCCCATCGCGACCTGCGCGACACCTGGTCGTACAAGTGGAGCCGGTTCGTGCAGCATCGCCCGTGGCCGGTCGCCATCTGCGTCACGCTCCTGCTGTTGCTGCTGGCGTCGCCCGTCCTCGGGCTGCGACTCGGGTTCGGCGACGAATCGACCTACGCCGAGAACACCACGACCCGTCAGGCGTACGAACTGAATGCCGAAGGCTTCGGGGCCGGGAGCAACGGGCCGTTGCTGCTCGTCGCCGAGATCGACGACCCTGCACAGGTCGGGACGGTCACCGGTCTCGTCGAGACGCTGAACTCGACCGAAGGAGTCGCACGGGCGCTCGGACCGATCCCGTCGGAGGACCAGTCGGCAGTCCAGATCATCGTGCTCCCCACGACCGGTCCGCAGGAGGAAGCGACGAGCGATCTCGTGAACGACCTGCGCGACGACATCATCCCCGCTGCCACCGACGGCACCGACCTCGAGGTCTTCGTGACGGGATCCGTCGCTTCGAGCGTCGACTTCAGCAGCTACCTCGGCGAGCGGATTCCGTACTTCTTCGCCGCGGTCCTGTCGCTGTCGTTCCTGCTGCTGATGATGGTGTTCCGCTCCGTGCTCGTCCCGCTGAAGGCGGTGATCATGAACCTCCTGTCGATCGGTGGCGCCTACGGCCTCGTGGTGATCATCTTCCAGTGGGGGTGGGGCGTCGACCTCCTCGGCACCGGCAACGGACCGATCGAACCGTTCCTCCCGATGATGCTCTTCGCGATCGTGTTCGGCCTCTCGATGGACTACGAGGTGTTCCTGCTCTCCCG
>NZ_BAOL01000063.1 GCF_000350145.1 Ilumatobacter nonamiensis YM16-303
GTCGTAGTCGTACTGGTGCTTGGTCGGCTCCTGTGGTTTGGGTTCCAGCAGAAGCGTGCCGGTGAAGCCGATCGAGTGCTTGTACTCCGCGACGAGGTGGAGGAAGCGTGCGAGCTGGTCGTTCTCGCGTTTCATGTCGGTGTTCAGCAGGGTCTCGTAGCCCTCGCGCCCGCCCCAGAGCACGTAGTTCTCACCTCCGAGCTGGTGGGTGGCGCGCAATGCGTTGCGCACCTGCGCCGCGGCATAGGCGAACATCTCGGGGTTCGGGTTGGTCGCCGCTCCGGCAGCGAAGCGCGGATGTGAGAACACGTTCGCCGTGCCCCACAGCAGGCGGACGCCGGTCTCCTCCTGTTTGCCCGCAGCCCGATCGACCATGTGCGCAAGGTTCTTCTCGGTCTCCGCGAGCGAGGCTCCCGGTGGCGCCATGTCGACATCGTGGAAGCAGTAGAAGGGCGTGCCCAGTTTGGAGAAGAACTCGAAGGCGGCGTCCTGCTTCATCTCGGCGGCCGCGATCGGGTCATCCACGTCACCGAGCCACGGACGATCGAAGGTGCCGTCTCCGAACACGTCGTTGCCGGCCCAGTTGAAGCTGTGCCAGTAGCAGACCGCGATCCGGAGATGGTCCTCCATCCGTCGCCCAGCGACCATCCGGTCCGGGTGGTAGACGGTGTACGCGAACTCGCCATCGCTCGCGTCGCCCGCGAACGCGACCGGGCCGGTCACGTCGGAGAAGAAGTCGGTCGTCATGATCTCAGCTCCGATACGACTCGCGGCCGACGCCCTGGATCGCAATGTCCTGCGAGGCGAGCACCTGATGCTGGAGCGCGAACATGTCGGCCGCGGCGCGATCGATGTTGCGGGTGAACGAGATCGAACCTTCGAGGATCGGTGCGAGCAGGTCCTTGTCCTGGATCCGGGCGGGTCCGTACTCGTGCTCGACGATCAGCGGTGTGGTCGAGAAGTCCATGTCGAGGAGTTCCCGAGCGGCGAGCTGATGGTCGAGCCAGTCGACGGTCCGGTTCTGGAGGTAGGCGAGTGGATCGTGACGTGCGGTGCCGGGCAATTCGTGCTCGCAGAGCACGGTCTGGATCTTCCAGGCGTTGGCCTGATCGGCCGGGTTCGACGAGATCTCACCGTCGATCCAGTCGCCGCGGTTGACGGTCTGGCCGCCGTAGCCCCAACCGGACACGCCCTTCGAGTCGACGACCTGACCCTTCACGTGCATGCCGGTGATCAGGAAGTTGTAGCCCTCGTCCTTGAGGTACTGGAAGATCGAGCGCGTGTCCTGACCCATCAGGATCGCGTGGCTCGGGTCGTAGTGGATCCGGAACTGGTCGCCGACGCCGTTGCGCTCGCAGATCTGATGGAGTGCGATCCACGTTCCCGGCGCGTAGCCGATGTTGTTGTGGAAGTTGTCGCTCGGAGTCCACCCCGGCATCGGGCACTGTTCCACCCGGTATTCGAGGCCGCGATCCTTCGCCGCTTTCAAGAGTGGGACGAAGGTCTTCTCGAACTCGATCAGGTTCTGATCCATCGACTTCGTCTGGTCGCGTCCGACGAAGCCGCACACAGCCGGCGCACCCATGAGCACGGCAGCGTCCATCGTGGCCAGCATGAAGTCGACCTTCTTCTGGCGCGTCGCCGGATCGTGGTGAAGGAGGTTGTCGAAGTACGCCACGTCGGCGATCTCGACGCCGGTCGCCTTCACGGCCGCGGCAACCCGATCGGCGCGAGCCTGGTCGAACGGCTCGCGGAGATCCAGCGTGTTCGCGACCGGGTCGAGCATCGCCTCGGCCGGGATGTCCGATTCGTCGGGATGCAGGGCAGCCGAGAGTTCGATGTTGTCGGCGCCGAGTTGTGCGGCGTACTCCAGCCACTCCTCGATCGCGAGGTCGGGATCGGGGTCGCGCTTCTCCCGCGGCGTGAGCTCCTGCAGGGCAGCGGTCAACACGCCAACGGGCATGTAGACGGGCTCGAAGGGTTGGGCGGTGCTCATGATGTTCCTCCTGAGGTGCTGGAGTTGCTGTTCGAGACGGTGACCGGCGCGCGGTTGCGTGCGGACTCGATCGCCGCGTGCAGCACCCGTTGGGTCTGGAGCGCGTCGGCGAAGTCGGGCATCGGCACGACGGGCTCGCCGCCGCCGATCATGGTCAGGATGTCGGCGGCCTGGTTCACGAAGCTGTGCTCGTATCCGAGGCCGTGGCTGTCGGGCCACCACGCGTCGGCGAAGGGATGACCATCGCCGCCGCGAGTCGCGTCGATCGTGGTCCACCCCGCGGTGCGGCCGTCGCCGCTCGCGTCGTAGAAGTCGAGTTCGTTCATGCGCTCGAAGTCGAAGCGCAGTGCGCCGCGCTCTCCGTGGATCTCGAAGCGATTGGCGTTGTGGTAGCCGGTCGCCAGTCGAGTGGCCTCGAAGGAGGCGATCCCACCGCCGCTCAGCCGGCTGAGGAACGCGACGGCATCGTCGACCGTGCTCTCACCCTTCGCGCCGGCGGTGGATGCTCCGGCACCGGCGATCTCGCCGCCCGCACCCGCCTCGAGGATCTCGCGTTCTTCGATGAAGGTGTGCTCGATCGCGCCCTCGACGACGGTGATCTCCTCGCCGGTGACGAAGCGGACCGCGTCGATGATGTGCGCGTTCAAGTCTCCGTGCGCACCCGACCCCGCGACGTCGCCCTGGAACCGCCAGAGCAGCGGAGTGTCGGGGCCACCCCAGCTCTGCAGGTAGCAGGCCCGGGCGTGGTAGATCCGCCCGAGCGCACCCGACTGCACCAGTTGGTGCGCCAGGGCCACCGCGGGAACGCGGCGGTAGTTGTACCAGACGAACGTCTTGCCATCGGCCGCGGCGGCGGCTCGAGCCATCTGCTCGGCGTCGGCCAGGGTTCCGGCCAGTGGCTTCTCGCACGCAACGTGTCGACCCGCCTCGAGCGCGGCGATCGCCTGCTCGGCGTGGACGTTGTTGGGCGTGCCGATGTCGACGAGACCGATCGCCGGGTCGGCAACGGTCGACGCCCAGTCGGTCGATGCGTTCTGCCAGCCCCACTGGGCGGCGAACTGTTCGAGTTCCTCGGCGTTGCGTCCGCACACGGTGTGCATGACGGCGCGCGGATCGGTTTCGAAGAACTTGCCCACGTTGAGCCACGCGTTCGAATGGGCGCGGCCCATGAACTTCGATCCGATGAGGGCGATGTTGAGCTCGGTCACAGGCGGTCCTTCCTGACGCGCTACGCGTCGACTCCGAGGTATTGCTTCTGCAGCGCTGCGTCGTCGCGCAGTTCTGCGGCGGTGGTTTCGTGCTCGATCTGGCCCGACACCATGACGAGTTGGCGCTCGGCCATCGAGGTGGCGGCACGCAGGTTCTGCTCGACGATCAGCACCGCGCTGTCCTCCTCGATGAGGTGGTGCACCGCCTTGATCAAGATGTCGACGATGGTCGGCGCCAGCCCTTCGGAGGGCTCGTCCATGAGGTAGAGCTTCGCGTTGAGCAGCAGCGCCCGGCCGACGGCAAGCATCTGTTGCTCGCCGCCGGACAACTCGGCACCACCGTTGCCACGGCGCTCGGCGAGTCGCGGGAACAGCTCGTACACCGCCTCGGGAGTCCACCGTTTTCCCCGTGTGCCCTTCGCGAACATCTGGAGGTGTTCGTCGACGGACAGCGACGGGAACAGGCGTCGTCCCTGCGGGATGTAGGCGATCCCGTGGCGCGCAATCTTCTCGGGTGGGAGACCGTCGATCGGCGTCCCGTCGAAGGTGATCGAGCCGGACGTCGGCACGAGCATTCCCATCAACGTCTTGCAGAGCGTCGTCTTGCCCATCCCGTTCCGACCGACGATCGACACGGCTTCGGTGCCCATCGAGAACGACAGGTCTTCGAGGATCATCGAATGGCCGTAGCCGGCGCGGAGACCCTCGACGTGGAGCAGAGTGTCGGCCATCAGCCCGCCTCTCCCAGGTAGATCGCATGGACGAGTTCGTTCGACCGGATCTCCTCGGGCGTGCCCATGGCGATCGTCTCGCCGTCGGCCATCACCACGACGCGGTCGGCCACCTTGAGCGCGACGTCCATGTCGTGCTCGATGAGCAGCAGCGTCGATTCGCGTGGGAGCGCTTCGAGCAGGTCGATCAATCGCTCGCGCTCACCGCGGGACAGCCCCGAGGCCGGTTCGTCGAGCATGATCAGGTCAGGATCCGTGACGAGGGCGACACCGATCTCCAGCTGGCGCTGCTGGCCGTGTGAGAGGTCCTGCACCTTCTCGTCGAGCTGCGCACCGAGCCACACCTGCTGGCCGGCCTCCCGGGCCCGGACGCGCATCTCGGCGTCGAGCTTGTTGCGACGCAGCGCCAGGTGCCGGCCGCGCTTGCCGGCTTGGGCGAGGTACAGGTTGTCCTCGACGGTCAGACCGCCGAACAACCGGGTCTTCTGATATGTGCGTGCAACCCCGAGTTGCGGCCGCAGACGGGAGGGGAGCGCCGTGCAGTCGACGCCCTTGATGGTGACCTTGCCCTTGGTCGGGGTGATGTCACCGGCGATCGCGTTGAACAACGTGGTCTTGCCGGCTCCGTTCGGCCCGAGCACGGCGAGGCGTTCGCCCTGGGCGACATCGAGATCGATGCCGCCCAGAGCGAGCAGACCCCCGAACGCCACCGCGACCGACTCCAGTCGGAGGAGGGGAGGTGCCGACGGGTCGGCCGTCGTGGTGGCGTTCGGTGTCATGGTCTGTGCCTCAGGTTTCTCGAGAGCCGATCAGCTCTCGGGGACTCCGTCGACGACCGGGATCTCGTTGCCCTGCCAGGGCAGATCCTTCTCCTCGCACGGCGTGTTGTCGCGCTCGGGCGGATCGGTCTCGCTGGAGTAGGTACCGCCGAAGGTCTGGTCGACGCCGGGGACGATGTACTTCGTCTCCTGGACGACCTCGCCGTCGTCGTTGACGACGAGCTGAGCGACGAAGGTGTCGACGATCGCCTGGTTGTTCTCGTCCAGGGTCACGGTCCCGTACGGCAGGTCGAGCTCGAGACCGGCGAGGGATTCCTGCAGCGCGGCTTGGCCGTCGCTGATGTCGCCACCGACCTCTTCGAGGGCCGCCACGAGTGCGGTTCCGGCCGCGTAGTAGCCGTAGCCGAAGCCGAAGCCGGTCGCGACCGAAGCAGGACCGACTTCGCCGCCACCTGCGCCCGAGGCGAGTGATTCCCACGTCTCGTCGGCGCTGGCGAGGTAGGCCTCGATCTCCGGCGTCTGGATGTCACCGGGCAGCGAAGCGAACCCGCCGACGTAGGCGCCACCGATGTCGGTTCCGAGAGCCTCGGCGAGCGCCGGGCTGAAGAACAGGTTGCCTGCGTGCTGGTCACCGGTCAGGTCACCCTTGGCGTTCAAGAACGCTTCGAGTGCGGCGTTGGTACCGGTACCACCGACGACCCAGAAGTAGCCGTCGACCTCATCGGGATCCGGCAACTGCTGGACGAACGACGAGTAGTCGGTCGTGCCGAGCGGCGGGAACACCTGGGAGGTGATCTCACCACCTGCGGCGCAGAAGTCGGCGGTGAAGCCGGCTGCCGAGGTCCAGCCGAAGCCGTAGTCGTCGGCGATCACCGCAGCGGTTTCCCAACCGGCCTCGTTCACCAGGATGTCACCGATGCCTGCGTTCCACTGGGCGCCGTCACCGGTGTAGCGGAAGAAGTTCGGAGCCTGCACGTGGAGTGTCGTCTCCTGAGCACCGGCGATGCCGTTGATGAAGGTCACCTCGGGGTTGTCCAACGCGTAGTTGGCCACCGCGGTTCCTTCGTCGCCCGAGAGCGGGCCGATGACGACGTTCGCGCCGTTCTGCTCGACCAACGTACGGATCTCCTGGATCGCACGGTCCGGGGTGTCGTCGCCGCAGCCGATGCCGACGAGTTCGATCGAGGTGCCCGCAACCTCGGCACCTTCGAAGCCATCGAGGGCGGTCGTGGTCGAGTTGACGGTCGCGCCGGCGCCCTCGACGAGTGCCAACGTGGCGCCGGCCACGTTGTCCTCGTAGAAGCCACCGAAGGGACCTTCGCACTCGGCGAGGATGCCGAGCCTGACGCCGTCACCGCTGGCAGCTTCTCCGGAGTCGTCGCCGGAAGCCTCGGTCGAATCGGTCTCCGCTTCGTCGACAGCGTCGGAAGCTTCGGTCTCGGCTTCGTCGACAGCGTCGGACGCAGCGGTCTCGGCGTCGTCGACGGCCTCGGATGCCGCGGTCTCGGCGTCCGCCTCCTCCGCTTCGGCGTCGTCACCGTCGCTGCTGTCGTCGTCGCTCCCGCATGCGGTGGCGACCAGCGCGAGGCCGACCAGGGCGCTGAACGCCCGCTTCGTGGTTGTGCTTCTCATGACATATTCCCCCATGTTGGTGTTGTTGTTTGGTATTGCGATCCGGCGTTCCGGTCGGCCATCAGCCGAGCTGCGTTTTCGAAGTGGGTTGGTACCCGATGTCGATGAGATGGTCCTCGTCATCGGGCGTCCTGCCGCGCAGTCGATCCCGCAGTCGGGCGATCATTCCCGCCAGCCCATCGGGTGACGTGAGCATGATGACCAGGAGGATCAGGCCGACGACGGTGTTGAACCGCTCCTCGGCGAGGATCCGGTCGTGGATGACACCGCCGATGTTTCCGATCACCGGGATGTCGCGCAGGTAGATGTTCGCCCCGAGGAAGACGAACGCCCCGAGCCACGCCCCTTCGAGGTGCACGATGCCACCGATCACGGCGATGATGAACAGATCGAGCGTCGGGTTGATCCCGATGGACGTGGGGTCGATCTGGCCGTTCCACCAGATGTTGAGCACCCCGGCCAGACCGGCCACGAACCCCGCCAGCGTGAAGGCGAGCGTCCGGTGGACCTGCACGTTGAACCCGAGCGACTCCATCCGGACCGGATCGTCGCGGACGCCCTGGAGCGCCATCCCGAACGGCGTGCGGGCGATCGCTCGGAACGCGACGTACGCGAGCGCCGACAGGATCAGCGCCGCGTAGTACAGCCGCCTCGGCTCGCCGTTGAAGAAGTCGGGCGGGTCGATGCCGGTCATGCCGCCGAAGCCGGAGAAGGTGGTGACCTGGCCGAAGAAGTAGAACCCGATCACGGCGTACGTGAGCGTGAGCATCAGGAAGTAGATCCCGGTCGAGCGTGCCGACAGGACCCCCAGGACCAGCGCGAGCAACGTCGCCACGGCGAGCGCGACGGGTACCGCGAGCCAGGGCTCCCACCCGAACTTCAGACCGCGTCCGCTCTCCGCGACCAGGTTGCCGATCGCGAATCCGACGACTCCGAAGATCAACCATTGCGCCAACGAGTCCATGCCGCCGTATGCGGAGAGGAAGACGATCGTCGATGCGGCGAGGCCGAGCATCAGGGTGCGCGTCATCACGAAGTCGACGAAGAAGTCGCTGCCGATCAGCGGGAGCAGGACGAGCGCGACGAACGCGATCGCGACGGCGAGTGAGCGGCTGTTGGTCGGCATCATTCCGTCCTCCCGAACAGGCCGTTGGGTCGCACGGCGAGCACGACCGCCAGGATCACGAAGGTGAAGATGATCGAATAGAACGTGTAGTCCGACGGCAGGTAGGCCGGCGAGAAAGCGGTCACCATCCCGTAGAGCAGGGAGCCGGCGACGGCACCCTTGATCGAGCCGAGTCCGCCGATGATCACGACGATCAGCGAGTTGAGCAGCCACTGGCCGTCGGTGCCGAGGGCGACGCCCGAGAACGAGGCGCCCATCACCCCGCCCATCCCGGCCAGGAACGAGCCGACGAAGAACGTGATCCCGAACACGAGGGTGATGTTGATGCCGAGCGCCCGCACCATCTCCTGGTCGTCGACTCCGGCGCGGATCACCATGCCCATCCGGGTCCGGTTCAACCACACCCAGAGTGCGACGGCGACCACGAGCGAGATCGCGAACATGAACAGTCGGCTCGATGCGTACCGCTGACCGAAGATCTCGAAGAAGTGGACCACGTCGCCCGGCCACGTCATCGTCTTGGCCAGGCCGCCGTACTGGAACAGCATCTGGTCGGCGAGGATCACCGTGACGGCGATCGTGATGATCGCCTGGCGCAGGTCCTGACCCTGGTTCCACCGGAGGAAGAACTGCTGCATCAACACCCCGACCACGGCAGCGACGGTCGCACCGACGAGCAGCGGCACGAACCAGTCGAGCATGCTCACGTCGGACGATTCGATGTTGCGGGACTTGCCGACCATCTTCTGCTGGACCGAGATGGCGATGTACGCGGCGAACAGGAAGAACGCGCCGTGGGCCATGTTGACCGTGCGCATCAGGCCGAAGATCAGCGTGAAGCCGCTGGCGACGACGAACAACAGCCCCGCGAAGGTGAGGCCGTCGAGGAAGGTGACGAGGAATTCACCCGGTTCGGCGATCGCGGAGCCGGCCGACGTGTCGGTCGTCCACGACCGGTCCGCGAGGAAGAGCACCCAGATCGCCGCGAATCCGACGAGTACCGAGACGACGACGACGGGCACCCGTCGCATCAGCACGACTTGGCGCGGTGTCATGTCGAACAGGCCGAGCTTGATCTTGCTCGCGCCCGCTTGTGTGGTGTCTGTCACGTCCCCAATACCCCCACGAGCAAGGTAGAGAGGTGGGCGACGCCGGCAACAGAGGCACCAGGCCCAATCCGACCGGCGCGTTGGAGGGGGGCCGAAAGAACTAGTGCCCGGTCAGTCGCGTTGGAGCAGCATCGCGGCGGCTTCGGTGCGTGTGCGCACGCCGAGCTTCATCAGGATGCTGCTGACGTGGTTCTTCACGGTGAAGACGCTGAGGAAGAGCGTCTCGGCGATCTGCGCGTTGGTCATGCCCGACGCCAACAGTTCGGCGATCTCGAGTTCCCGCGAGGTGAGCGTCGAGAGACTGCTCGACGGGAGTCCACCGACGAGCGCGAGCGTCACCTCGGGCGAGAACGTGGCCGTGCCTTCCGCCGCGCTGCGCACCGCCTGGGCGAGCGACTCGGCATCGACCGACTTGATCAAGTAGCCCGTGGCACCCGCCTCGATCGCCTCCCGCACGCGGGCGCCGTCGGAGAAACTCGACAACGCAAGGATGCCCAGCGTCGGATGCGCAGCTCGGAGGCGACGGATCGCCTCGATGCCGCCCATTCCCGGCATCACCAGATCCATCACGACGACGTGCGGGTCGAGCCGGTCGACGGCTTCGATCGCGGCTTCGCCGCTGTGTGCTTCGCCGACGAGATCGAGATCGGAGAAACTCGCGAGGACGGACGCGACACCTTCCCGCAGGAGGTCGTGATCGTCGACGACGAGCACACGGCGGGCGTTCGCCTCGGTCACGGAGCCACCGTGACGGTGACGGTGGTTCCGTCGTCGCCGCTCTCGATGACGAGTTCCGCGCCGATCGCTTCGGCACGTTCCCGCATGATCTGCAGCCCGAGGTGGCCGCTCGGCACCTCGTTCTCGTCGAACCCGTCACCGTTGTCGGCGACGCGGAGAACGACCGGCGGGCCGGTGTGCAGACGGACGTCGAGCGCGGTGGCATTGGAGTGCTGCGCCATGTTGCTCAATGCCTGCTGCGCGATCCGGTAGAGCGCGATGTTGACCGCCGGTTCGAGCTTGACGCCTTGCAGATCGACGGTCACGTCGATGCGTCGTCGACCCTCGAGCGCGTTCACCAGGTGTTCGATGAGGTCGCGCAGCTGCACCTCGGCCAGTTCGGCCGGACGCAACTCGAGCAGCAGCTCGCGCATCTCGGACAGCGCTCCACGCGTCAGCTGTCTGAGTCGGTCGACACGCTGGTGCATGTCGGAGCCTTCCTCGATGTCGTTCAACAGCGACTCGGCACTCAGTGCCGCGGTCCACAACGACTGGTTGACCGCGTCGTGGAGGTCACGGGCGAGCCGTTGGCGTTCCTCGGCCGCAGCCAGTTCGGACACGCGCTGCGCGAGTCGGGCGTTCGACAGCACTGCGCCGGCCTGGTCGGCAACGGCGGCCAGCCGTTCGGCGTGGTCGGCGTTGTAGAAGCCGGGCGTGGCGCTCTCGACGATCAGGTAGCCGACGAGCTGATCCGCGACGCGCATCCGCGCACCGAGCACGCAGCGCGCGGGACCCAGTGCGCTCGGCGGATGGTCGATGATCACCGGGCCGGCCTCGCCCGCGAGCCGTTGCACGACGGTGAGCTCCTCCAACGACACGGCGTCGGCTTCGATCTCGACATCGAGGTAGCCGAAGCCGGCCAGATGGCGGCTCAGGTCGAGCGTGCCCTCCGCGGTTGCGAGCAGGATCGCCGCGAGGTCGTTCGAGACGAGGCGCTCCACACCACCCAGCGCCTGCTCGGTGACCGACTCCAGATCGAACGTCTGCGACATCGACGCCGCGGTGTCGCGCAGCGTCTCCGCGTACGTGCGCTGCTGGCGCTCCTGGGCCTGTGAGCGGATGCGGTCGTCGACCTCGCGTCGCAGCGCCTCGTTCGCACGCTCGATCTCGGCGGTTCGACGTTGGACACGGGCGTCGAGATCGTCGAGCGTTCGCTTCAGCTCCTCCTGGGCGAGGTGCACATCGGTGACGTCCTTGAAGGCACCGAGCAGTCCGATCACTTCGCCGTTGAGGTCGCGTAGGGGCACCTTGTTCGTCTCGATCCACGTGACCACGCCATCAGCCCGACGGAGCCGCTCGAGGATGCCGAAGCGCGGCTCCCCGCTCTCCATCACCGCCTTGTCCCAGTCGATGAACCAGTCGGAACTGAACTCGTTGTCGTCTGCCCACGGCATGTCGCGGTCGCTCTTGCCGAGCAGCAGCGCCGGCTCGAACCCGGCGAAATCCGAGAACGCCTGGTTGCAGCCGACGAACTGTGAATTGAGGTCCTTCCAGAACACCGCGTTGCTCATCGAGTCCATCAGGATCTTGAGCATCTGCTCGCTGGCGGCGAGCGCCTCCTCACCGGACAACTCCCCCTGGAGCAGCGCGGCGTACATGTCGCGCACCTCATTCGACCGATTCGACGCGGGCGTCGACGGGGTCGTCGAACTCATGGCCGCGCCTTTCGACGACGCCGACGACTCACATCGGTCGCCGGGATCCTGAGGTCAGTCCTCGGCGACCACATAGTCGAGTTCGACGAAGTCGGCGACATTCGGGATCCACGTCTGCTCGACGAAGGCGACGTGGACCGGATGGTTGTCGTACGCGTCGTAGTCGTCCTGCGACGCGAAGTACATCGAGAGGGCGTGCGTGAAGTCGTTCTTCGTTCCCACCTGTCGCAGCACGGTGAAGTCGATGACGCCCGGGATCTCCCGGAGCGCGTCGACCCGCGTCCAGAACGCGTCGATGTCCGCCGCGGGATCGAGCCGAAGTGCGACCGTGTGCTGAATCATGGAATCCCCCATTCCGATGCAGGAGTGTCGCCGCTCCACCCGGCCCAGGTCAAGCCGCGTCATCGTTCGCGAGTTCGACCATCAGTTCACACCCTCGTCATCGGATTGTCGACCGTCGGTCACGCACCCGTCACTCCCCGTCCGATCGCCCGACTATGTTCGGCGGTGTTCCCCGACACAGCGTGACATGACGGATCCGACCGGTCAGGTCACGCGGCACCAGAGTGGCGATCGTCGCCGCTCGAAAGGACGCCATGACCACACGTCGCCACCGCACTCGCCTCGCACTCCTCAGCTGCGTGACCGTGCTCGCCGGATTGCTCACCGCCGTGACACCTGCGGCCGCCGTTCCCGGCGGCGCATCGACGGTGTTCATCAACGAGATCCACTACGACAACATCGGAACCGACACCGGCGAGTTCGTCGAAGTCGCCGGACCGGCGGGGACCGACCTGACCGGATGGAGCCTTCAGCAGTACAACGGCAACGGCGGCGGCACCACGGGCACACCCATCGCACTCAGCGGAACCCTGGCCGACTCCGTCGACGGATACGGCTTCGCCGTCGAGTTCGTCCCCGGGCTCCAGAACGGCAGCCCCGACGGAATCGCGCTCCTCGACGGAGGAACGGTCGTCCAGTTCCTCAGCTACGAGGGTTCGTTCGCGGCGACCAACGGGCCTGCCGCCGGCGAGATGAGCACCGACATCGGCGTCTCCCAGCCGAGCAGCACGCCGGTCGGTGAGTCGCTGCAACTCGTCGGCACCGGCTCGACCGCTGTCGACTTCGCGTGGACCGGCCCGGCACCCGAGAGCCCGGGCGCCGCGAACGCCGGACAGACCTTCGGCCCGGGCGGTCCTGGCGGAACCGACGGCCGGCCGTTCCCGTTCATCGAGGGATTCGACAACGACGACTGCGCCGCGACCGGCTGGGAGGTCGTCAGCGTCGACACCGACCAGGCCAACACCTGGACCTGCAGCGCCCAGTTCAGCAATGCCGACGTGAACGGATTCGGCGACGACGCCGCCGCTGACGAATGGTTGATCACTCCGGCGCTGAACATGGACGCCCAGGACGACGAGACGCTGAACTTCCGCAACTACACGAACTTCACCGCTGCGAACTACCCGCAACTCGAGGTGCTCGTGTCCACCGACTACGACGGCGCGGGCGATCCGACGACCGCGACATGGGCGGCGCTGAGCGGCATCAACTACTCCCCCGAGGGCTCCGGTCAGTACGTCGACTCCGGCCCGATCGATCTGTCGGCGATCACCGGCACCAACGCGTACTTCGCTTTCCACTACACCTCGGGCGAGTCCGCGGCGAGCTGGCGGATCGACTCCGTGGAGTTCACCGTCGAGGAGCCACCGGACCCGACCGCGACGCCGGCTCTGATCAGCGAGATCCAGGGCAGCGGGCCCGCCGTCACGAGCACCGACCGCTTCGAGGTCCAGGGCATCGTCACGTCACTCTTCGAGGACGACGACGCGCTCGACGGATTCTTCATCCAAGAGGAGGACGTCGACAGCGACGGCGACGCCGCCACATCGGAAGCCATCTTCGTCTTCTGCCGAGGCAACTGCCCGACCGGGCTGGCCATCGGTGATCTCGTGACCGTGGTGGGTGCTGCCGAGGAGTACTTCGGCATGAGTCAGATCGGCATCGGCTTCGGTTCCGGCACCGCCACGATCGACAGCTCGGGCCACGCGCTCTCCTCCCCGGTCGCCATCTCGCTGCCGGCCGCTGGTGCGACCAACGCCGAGGAGACGTTCGAGAACGTCGAGGGAATGCGCATCACGGTGCCCGACAAGCTCGTCGTGAGCGAGTACTTCAACCTCGCCCGCTACGGCGAGGTCGTCCTGACCGTCAACGAGCGACCGGACCAGTTCACCGACGCCAACGCGCCGAGCGTCGCCGGATACGCGGCCTTCCTCGACGACCTGGCGGCACGGCGGATCGTCCTCGACGACGACAACAACGATCAGAACGATCGTACCGAGGGCCCGCAGGACAACGAGCCGTATCCCTACCCGCAGCCCGGTCTCTCGACGACCAACTACTTCCGCGGCGGCGATTCGGTCACCGATCTCGTCGGGGTGATGCACTGGTCGTTCGCCGGCCAGCCCGGCACCGACGCGTGGCGGATCCGGCCCAGTGCGGAGGCCATCGACTTCGACTCCGACAACCAGCGCACCACCGCTCCGGAGGATGTCGGAGGATCGCTCCAGGTCGCGAGCTTCAACGTCCTCAACTACTTCACGACCCTCGACGTTCCCGGTACGAGCTGCGGACCCAACGATCTCGATTGCCGTGGAGCCAACTCGCAGGCCGAACTTGACCTTCAGCGCGCCAAGATCGTGAGCGCGCTGGCGACGATGGACTCCGACATCGTCGGCCTGATCGAGATCGAGAACGACGAAGGCGCAGCGGTTGCCGACCTGGTCGGCGCGCTCAACGCGGTGCTCGGCGCGGACACCTACGACTACGTCGACACCGGAACGATCGGTGGCGATGCGATCAAGGTCGCGCTGATCTTCAAGCCCTCGACGGTCAGCGTCGTCGGAGACTTCGCGATCCTCGACAGTTCCGTCGACCCGGCGTTCATCGACGACAAGAACCGTCCGGCCCTCATCCAGACGTTCGAGGACGCCGCGACCGGTGCGCGGTTCAACGTGGCGGTCAATCACCTCAAGTCGAAGGGATCGGACTGCAACGACCTCGGCGATCCCGACCTGAACGACGGCCAGGCCAACTGCAATCAGACCCGGACCGATGCGGCAAACGCACTCGCCGACTATCTGGCGACCGATCCGACCAACAGCGGCTCGGACGACGCGCTGATCATCGGCGACCTCAACGCCTACGCGATGGAGGATCCCATCACCGCGCTGACCGACGCGGGGTACACCGACCTCTTGGCGCAGCAGATCGGCGAGGACGCCTACACCTACGTCTTCGACGGTCAGCTCGGCTATCTCGACCATGCGCTCGCGAACGCGTCGATGATCGACAAGGTCACCGGTGCGACCGCATGGTCGATCAACGCCGACGAGATCAGCCTCCTCGACTACAACGACGACATCCGGGACCCCAACGAGCAGGCGTTCCAGCGAGAGTCCAGCGCGCTCCCCATCGACGACACGGGGGCGTATCGATCCTCCGATCACGACCCGGTGATCGTCGGGCTCGACCTGGTCGACCCGGACACGCTCTGCAACGGCCAGGTGGCCACGATCCTCGGGACCGACGGCCGTGACCACCTGCTCGGAACCCGCGGTGACGACGTGATCGTCGCGCTCGGGGGCAACGACAGGATTCTCGGCCTCGGCGGCAACGACGTGATCTGCGGTGCGGACGGACGTGACGTGATCATCACCGGCTCGGGCGACGACACCGTGTTCGGTGGCGCCGGCAACGACCTGATCGTCACCGGTTCGGGCGACGACGCCATCGACGGCGGAGCCGGCATCGACATCCTCCTGGCGGGCCGCGGCACCGACACATGCACCGCCGGCGAGATCGAAGTCGGCTGCGAGGCATAGCAACCGCGAGTTCACCCGACGTTCGCCGCAACGACGTCCTCGCGCCAACCGGCCGCCATCTGCCCAGCTCACACTGGACACATGCGATCCTGGTGCCGGACCACACTCGGCTACATGGGTGACTTCATCATGACCAACGGTTGGGTCGACCCGACCGGCGTCATCCCGCCCGTCTGGTGCGGGCAGCCGGAGGAGCCGCTCATCGCCGTCCCGCGTGCTGATTCCGAACGGTTCGACGACGCTGCCTGAGCCGGACCCGTCGCTGCCGATCTACGGTGACGGCATGTCGATCGAGTTGCGCAATTCCGACCGCCTTCCGGAGCCTGCTGGGTACTCCCACGCTTCGATCGCCGCTCCCGGCCGAGTCGTCCATTTCGCCGGACAGATCGGGGCGGACGCCGACGGCAACCATCCCGTCGGGCTCGCCGCGCAGACCGAACGGGCGCTCGTCAATCTGATCGACGCGATCGAGGGCGTCGGTGTCTCGATCGACGACGTGGCGAAGCTGACCGTGTACGTGGTCGGCTGGCGGGAGTCGATGCAGGCCGAACTGTTCGCCGGACTCGGAGCCGCCGGGAAACGCACCCCGATGCCGCTCGTCCCGATCACTCTCGTGGGGGTGCAGTCGCTGTTCCTCGACGAGTCACTGATCGAGATCGAAGCGGTCGCCGTGACCCCAGCCGACTGAGGCGCTCCCAGAACGCCGCTCCGGTCCCGGTCGACCGAGGTCGAGGTTCGTCGCCTTCCGCTCAGTCGGACGCGACCGTCCGCACACGGAGTTCGGTGAGCGGGGTTCCGGTCCGGCGGTCGACGAGCACGGGATCGATCGGCTTCCCCGTGTCGTCGTCGATCAGGTGAACCGGCGGTTCGTCGAAACCGGACCACTCGTCGCCCCACTTCATGAGGGCGATCACCACCCCGTTGAATGCCCGACCCTTGGTGGTCAGGTGGTACTCGAATCGCGGCGGGCGAGCCTGATACTCGCGCCGCTCCACGACACCCTCCGCGACCAGCGTGTTCAGCCGCGACGTGAGGGTGTTGCGGGCGATGCCGAGGCTGTTGTGGAACTCTTCGAACCGGTGGTGTCCGCGAAACAGGTCACGCATCACGAGCAACGTCCACGGATCGCCCACGACATCGAGTGCCCTCGCGACCGAACAATGCATGTCCGCGAAGCTGGCCCGGCGCATGTCGACAGCTTACGCCGAGGCCCCTGACGGCAACGTCGGACGAGTACGCAGCGGGATCGCCAGCAACGTGGTCGCGAGTCCGCCCACGATGATCACGGTCCAGACCCGATCGAATCCGATGAGTGCATCGGTGAGGCCCGACGGCGCGCCGAGCATCGCCACCGTCAAGGCAACGCCGAACGTTCCCCCGAACTGACGCACGGCCTGCAGCACCGCCCCTCCGACGCCGATCCGGTTCGCCGGCAGGGCTTGGGCGATGAGGCTCGAGAGCTGTGGAAGGCAGCAGGCGACACCGATGCCCGTGAGGAGCATCGAGGGGAGGTAGGTCGTGAGGTAGGCGACGTCGGCATCGAGGAAGACCACGCGATGCAGGCCACCCGCCGCGTAGAACAAGCCGCCGACGAGGAGGAACGGGCGTTGGCCGATCTGTCCTGCCCATTTTCCGAAACGCGGAGCGAGCAGGGCGACGAGCGCGGGACCCGGGGCCACACCGAAGCCGGCCTTCAGGATCGACCAACCCCACACCTGGGTGAGGAAGAGAATCGAGCCGAAGAACATCGCCGAGAAGGCAAGCCCGAACGCGAACGCGGAGAGGTTGCCCCACGAGAAGTTCCCGATGCGGAAGAGTTCCAGGTCGAGCGCGGGTGCGGAGGTTCGCCGTTGCTGAAGGATGAACGCTGCGAAGAGGGTGACGCCGACGGCGAGGACGATCCCGGTTCGGGCCGATCCCCAGCCGAACCGGTCGGATTCGACCACGGCGTACGAGGTGACCGCGGCCGCCGACGCGATCAGCACCACTCCGAGGACCGACGGAACGCGGGTTTCCGGGTCGCTCGATTCGTGAAGATGCCGGCGACCTGCAACGACGGTGAACACCCCGACCGGCAGGTTGATGAAGAACGCCCAACGCCATCCGAGCGCCTCGACGATTCCGGCACCGAACGTCGGACCGAGCGCCCCGGCCACGGCGCCGGCCGCACCCCAGATCGCGACCGCCTGCGGAATCCTCTCGCGGGGGAACGCGCGCATGATCAGCGCCAACGACGATGGGATGAGGATCGCGGCACCGGCCGCCTGGAGCAGTCGGAAGCCGATCAACAACTCCACCGACGTCGCGATGCCACAGAACATCGACGCGACCGTGAAGACCGTCGAGCCGAGGAGGAACGCGCGCTTGTGTCCCTGCCGGTCGGCGAGCTTGCCGGCAGGGACGAGCAGCGCGGCGAACACGATCGTGTAGCCGTTCAGGACCCACGACAGCTCGGATGCTCCGGCGCCGGAGAAGGTTTCGACGATGTCGGGAAACGCAACGAACAGGATCGTCGTGTCCAGAAACGTGGCGAGCGTCGCGAGCGCCGAGATCAACAGCGTGCGCCGAGCGTGTCGCAACGGTTCGGAGTCATCCGGGGGGATCGCCGTGTCGACGGGAAGCGTGGTCATGGCGGGACACCTTTGCACAGGTCCGTCTTATCATGCAACTGACTGGACGATCGTCACGCTGCGCGCTTTCGCGCCCGCGGCGGCAACGGAAGCGGGCATGATCTGGAGGTGGCTCCCGGAACCCCTGACACATCGCGCCGGATGTGGGTCGGTCAGCCGTTCCCACTGGGCGGCACCTACGACGGTTCGGGAACGAACTTCTCGATCTTCTCGAGCGTCGCCGACGGAGTCGAGTTGTGTCTCCACGGCACCGACCCGGACGACGAGGAGCGGATCGAACTCACCGAGGTCGACGGCCACATCTGGCACACGTACCTTCCCGACGTTCGACCAGGCCAGCAGTACGGCTATCGGGTTCACGGACCATGGGATCCCGCGCGCGGCCTGTGGTGCAACCCGTCGAAGCTCCTGCTCGACCCGTACGCCAAAGCGATCGACGGTCGGATCGACTGGGACGAGGCGTGCTTCGGCTACCAGTTCGACGACCCGCTCCAACCGAACACCGACGACAGCGCACCGCACGTGTGGAAAGCCGTCGTCGGCGACCCCTTCTTCGACTGGGGGAACGATCGTCCGCCGGAGGTCCCACTCCACGAGACGGTGATCTACGAAGCGCATGTCCGGGGCCTGACGATGACCCATCCCGCCGTGCCCGAGCCGCTGCGTGGCACCTACGCCGGAATCGCTCACCCGGCCGTGATCGCGCACCTCCACGACCTCGGGATCACGGCAATCGAACTGATGCCGGTCCACCAGTTCGTCCAGGACCACCACCTCGTCGAGAAGGGCCTGCGCAACTACTGGGGCTACAACTCGATCGCGTTCCTCACACCGCACAACGAGTACACGTCGTCGGCGGCGCTCGGCCAGATCCAGGAGTTCAAGACGATGGTCAAGTCGCTCCACGCTGCCGGGATCGAGGTGCTGCTCGACGTCGTCTACAACCACACCGCCGAGGGCAACCACTTCGGGCCGACACTGTCGATGCGCGGGATCGACAACCAGGCCTACTACCGACTCGTCGACGACGACCCGCAGTACTACCTGGACTTCACGGGCACGGGGAACAGCCTCAACATGCGCCACCCGCACGTGTTGCAGTTGATCATGGACAGCCTGCGCTACTGGGTGCTCGAGATGCACGTCGACGGCTTCCGCTTCGACCTCGCCTCGACCCTCGCCCGCGAACTGCACGAGGTCGATCGGCTGTCGGCGTTCTTCGACCTGGTCCAGCAGGACCCCGTGATCTCCCAGGTGAAGTTGATCGCCGAGCCGTGGGACGTGGGCGAGGGCGGCTATCAGGTCGGCAACTTCCCTCCGCAGTGGTCGGAGTGGAACGGTCAGTACCGGGACACGATCCGCGACTTCTGGCGCGGTGAACCATCGACGCTGGCCGAGTTCGGTTCACGCTTCACCGGCAGCTCCGACCTGTACGAAGCCGACACGCGCCGACCGACCGCGTCGATCAACTTCGTCACCGCGCACGACGGCTTCACCCTGACCGACCTCGTCTCCTACAACGAGAAGCACAACGACGCGAATCTCGAGGACGGTCACGACGGCGAGTCGCACAACCGTTCGTGGAATCACGGCGTCGAAGGTCCGACCGACGACCCCGCGATCCGTTCGCTCCGAGACCGTCAACGACGCAACCTGATGACCACGCTGATGCTGTCGCAGGGCGTACCGATGATCGTCGGCGGCGACGAACTCGGCCAGACGCATCACGGCAACAACAACGTCTACTGCCAGGACAACGAGTTGTCGTGGTATCCGTGGGACGACGTGGACGACGACTTCGTCCGCTGGTGCCAACGCGTCATCGCGTTCCGGATGGCGCACCCGGTGTTCCGACGTCGCCGCTGGTTCCAGGGCCGCCGCATTCGCGGCATCGAGGATCTCGCCTGGTTCCGCCCGGACGGTGGCGAGATGACCGACGACGACTGGGCCACGGGCTACGCACGCGCCGTGGGTGTGTTCGTCAACGGCAAGTCGATCCCGACACCCGACGCCTACGGCGAGAAGGTCGTCGACGACACGTTCCTGCTGTTGTTCAACGCCGGAGCCGACGCCTTGACGTGGACGATTCCGGGACCCGAGTGGGGGCGACGCTGGACCGTCGATCTCGACACCGCCGATCCACGCGTCGGCCTCCGCCGCAAGGCGGCGGTCAAGGCCGGTGACGAGCTGCATCTCGTCGAACGCTCGATGCTGGTGCTGCGCTCGACGCAACCGCCGGCGAAACGCTCGCAGGCTCGGCGCGCCACCGGGTCGAACACGTGAGTCGGTCCCTCGACCCGACGCCTCGTCTCGGTGCGACACCGATGGAGGAGGGCACGCGGTTCGAGGTCTGGGCTCCCGGTGCCCACCGGGTCGAGGTCGTCATCGAGCGGGAGGGACGTGACGATCGGGCGGTCGACCTCGAGCACCGCACGTCGGGAGAGGATCCGACGTCCGCTGCGGCCACCTGGATCGTCGAGGTCGATGGAGTGGGCGCCGGCGATCGGTACCGCTATCGCCTCGACGGAGGCGACTCCCTCCCCGACCCGGCGTCGCGCTCGCAGCCCGACGGTGTCCATGGCCCGTCCGAAGTCGTCGACACGACGGGGTTCGCATGGACCGACGACGACTGGACGGGCGTGGCGCTCGCCGACACCGTGCTCTACGAACTCCACGTCGGCACCTTCACGCCCGAGGGGACCTTCGAGTCCGCGATCGGTCAACTGGACCGTCTCGTCGCGCTGGGTGTCACGACGCTCGAGATCATGCCCGTCGCAGCGTTCCCCGGCGAACGCAACTGGGGATACGACGGTGTCTTCCCGTTCGCGACGCAGGTGTCGTACGGCGGTCCCGACGGGCTCGCCCGGCTGGTCGACGCCGCGCACGGGCGCGGTCTCGCCGTGATCCTCGACGTCGTCTACAACCACCTCGGTCCCGAGGGGAACGTGCTCCCCCGCTACGGGCCGTATCTGACCGACGAGTACTCGACGCCGTGGGGTGGGGCGGTCAACGTGTCCGGTCGGCACAGCGATTCTGTTCGGCGCTACTTCATCGAGAACGCGGTCGGCTGGATCACCGACTTCCACCTCGACGGGCTGCGTCTCGATGCCGTCCACGCGATCGTCGACCCGACCGCGAGTCCCTTCGTGGAGGAGCTGACGCGTGCGGTCCACTCCGCGGCCGACGACCTCGGGCGAACCGTGCTCATCACCGTGGAGAGTTCGTCGAACGATCCGCGGCTGGTCCGCTCCGCCGCTGATGGCGGCTGGGAGTGCGACGCCGCCTGGAACGACGACTATCACCACGCGCTGCGAGTCGCGCTCACGGGGGAACAGCACGAGTACTACGTCGCGTACTCCGGCTCCGCCGACATCGCCGAGGCCTGGGCGGAGCGGTTCGTCTACCACGGCCGACACTCGGTGACGTTCGGACGTCGGCACGGCGCGCCAGCGAACGACGTCGACCATCGTCGCTTCGTCGTGTTCGCGCAGAACCACGATCACGTCGGCAACACGCCCCGTGGCGAGCGAATGCTGCACGGGGCCGGACCGGCCGATCCCCGCCTCCGACTGGCCGCCGCAGCCACGCTGTTGTCGCCGTTCACCCCGCTGCTGTTCATGGGCGAGGAGTACGGCGAGCGCGCTCCGTTCCCCTACTTCATCGACCACGGCGACCCCGCGATCGTGGAGATGGTGCGCGCCGGTCGCCGCGAGGAGTTCTCCGGGACCGACTGGTCCGGCGAGGTCGCCGATCCGGCATCGCCGGACACGTACGCGGCCGCCGTGCTCGATCCGTCGCTCGCCGACGCCGGTGCGCACCGCGAGCTGCTCGCCTGGTACACGGAACTCATCGCGCTCCGCCGCACCCACCCGGTGCTGACCGACCCCGCCGCGGACCATGACGTCCGCCTGGACGGCGATCTCCTGCAAATCGAACGCCGTCTCGGCGACACGAGCAGCGTGCTGCTGCTCAACTTCGGGGGCCAGGAAGCTGCCGATCCCACGAGCGGTGGAGGCACGATCGCCGCCGACTCCGCCCGGGAGGACGACGCGACCATCGCGCCGTGGGCCGCTCGCCTCCGCCTCCGTCGCTGAGCCTCCGCCGGCAGGACGTCAGCGGTCGGTGCGTTCGAGGACCGCGAGACCGAGGTCGCCGAGGAGATCAGCGAGGCGGACGGTGTCGGTCGCGAGCACCGGTGCATCGTCGTGCAGGAGGCTGCCCCACGTGCCGGCGGGGGTCGCCACCGTGATCGACGCGCCGTCCACCGGCTCGCCGAGTGCACGCGTGGTGACGACCAGAACGACCGGTCCCTCCGCATCGGACCGCACGTACGCGAGCACGTCGGTCGCACCCGGTCCCGATACCACGACCTCGGTGTAGCTCGCGTCCGCGCCGAACGCCTCCGGACGTCGTGCCCGGAGACGGAGGATGCGCTGGGTCAGGATCACCCGCGCCAGGTCGACGCGGCCGGATCCCATCGCGGTTGCGACATCGGACGTCGGCGCCAGCTCGACCAGCTCGTGGAGGCCACCCCAGTCGGGCGGATGGCGGTTGTCGGGGTCGACGAGCGAGAACAGGCCGGCGGGTGAACCCTGATACAGGTCGGCGAATCCCGGACTCGTCAACTGCACGGCGAGCAGTGCGAGATCGATGGACGCGCCGTGCGCCTCGACGGCTGACGCGAACTCGGCCAACGGAGAGGCGGGATCGTTCGATTCGGCCACCAGCGCAGTCGCGAGCGCCCCGAGCGCGCTCTCGACGTGCGAGTCGGGCTCGGTCCAGCTCGTCACCTGGTCGGCCTCCCGGGCCGACTTGACGAGGTAGTCGCTCAGCCGCTCGGCGGTCAGCGGCCGAGCGGTCACCGCGGTCTGCAGTGCGAGCAGCACGAGCCGACGGTCGATTCCGTCGAGCAACGCGCTGCGGCCCACAGCCCACTCCGAGACGACGGTGACCCACCGCGGCGCCCGCGCTGCCAGCGCGAGCGACCGGGCGCGGACACCCTGGGAGCGCTTCGTGTCGTGCGTCGTCGCGGCGACCATCCCCTCCGGAGCACGGCGTTGCCGGTCCGCCTGGAACCGATGGAAGTCGGCAAGCGGGACCGCGAAACGTCCCGGAGAACCGCCGACCTCGCTGAACGACGCCAGGGGCAGGTACCGATAGAAGGCACGGTCCTCGGCGCCCTTCGCCATGACCGGTCCGGTCAACTGTTGCCAGCGCTCCAGAACCGATCCGGCGAGCACGTCGACGACCCGGTCGACCGCTGCGGACGGGCACTGCTCGCGCGCGTGTGACACGGCCCGCTCGAGCTCCGGCCGAGATGCCGCATCACCCGGGAGGTAGGTGCGATACCGGTCGAGCGCCACGGTCATCTCGACGACGACCTCCCGCGCCGACCGCACCTCGGCAACGTCCACGGCCCCGTCGGTGATCTCGCGCACGAGTCGATCGAGGTCGGGAGCCAGGCCGTCGCCGAGCACCTCGCGCCGGGCGGTGTCCTCGAGCGTGTGGAAGTCGATGTCGTCGACCCACGATTCCCACAGCGCGGTCAACGGCTGCTCCGCCGACGGGTCCACGAGCGCATGCTCGACCGCGGTGATGTTCTCGTATCCGGTCGTTCCCTCCACCGGCCACGACCGCGGCAGCGTTTCGGCGGGTCCGAGGATCTTCTCGACGAAGAGCAATCGATCCCCGATGGCGTCACGCAGGCCGGCGAGGTACCCGGTCGGGTCCGCGAGCCCGTCGACGTGATCGACGCGCACACCGGCAAACGCCGCATGGTCGACCAGCCGACGAGGAATCGTGTCGACCCGGGCGGCCACGTCGTCGTGCTCGACACGAACCGCGACCAGGTCGTCGATCGTGAAGAACCGGCGCACGTTGCGCGCGGGATCCCGCCACCACTGCAGCGTGTAGTGCTGACGGTGCACCGCCTCATGCACCGGCAGGCTCTCGGTTCCGGGCGCGAGGGGGAACCGCAGTGGCCCGTATCGGAGCTCGGGACCGCGATCGCCCACCCCGATCTCGATCCCATCGGCGGCGAGCACCTCATCGAGCGTGGAGCCGAGCCGCGGGATGATCACCCGTCGGCCGCCGTACTCCCAATCGACGTCGAACCAACGGGCGGCCTCGGAGGTCGGTCCGTCGCGCAGCATCGTCCACCAGGGATCCTTGAATTCGGCGCGCTCGACGGAGACGTGGTTGGGGACATGGTCGATGATCACGCCCATCGCGCGATCGGCGGCGGCGTCGAGCAGCCGTTCGAGCGCGGAATCGCCGCCGAACTCGCGACGGACGGTCGAGTGGTCGGTGACGTCGTAGCCGTGGAGACTCGACGGCACGGCCTGCGCGATCGGGGAGAGATACAGGTGGGACACCCCCAACGAAGCGATGGTGTCCAGCTGCGCCCGTGCTTCGTCGAAGCCGAACTCCGGCGTCAACTGCAGGCGGTACGAGGCCGTGGGGGCGAGGCGTCGGTCGGTGGCCACGAGACACGATCACACACTTCGCGAACGAGCACCACAGGGAGTTCCGTCCGATCGGGAACCTCGTGCCGGGACGAATGTGCGAGGTCGGCTACGGTCACGACGCCAGCGGTACGTCGACGAGGGGGACAGATGTCGCAGGATTCGGATGTGATCGAGGGGGTCGAGACCCAACAGCTCATCTTCGGACGATGGCCACTCTGGGCCACGCTGGTCGGCGCGGTCAGCATCACGTCGGGGTTGGCGTTCGGGTACGACCAGGGCGTCATCGGTGGCGCGATCTCGTTCATGCAGGACGAGTTCGGGTTCGGCAGCTTCGTCGAGGGGATGATCACCAGTTGGGTCACCATCGGCGCGCTCGTCGGTGCGCTGTTCGGTGGCGGGCTCGCCGACCGGTGGAGCCGGAAGAAGGCGCTGATCTTCGCGGCGTATCTGCTGGTGTTCGGCAGCATCGTGCAGGCAATCGCTCCCAGCGTCGTCGTGCTCATCGCCGGGCGCTTCATCATCGGCGCCGGCGTCGGCATCGCGTCGGTCGCGGCGCCGATGTTCGTCGCCGAGTCGGCACCGGCCAAGCTGCGCGGTCGGTACGTCTCCGGGTACCAACTCGCGATCACCATCGGCATCTTCGTCGCACAGTTCGTCGACTACGGCCTGAGCGAGGACGGAACCTGGCGACTGATGGTCGGACTCGGAGCCGCGACCGGTGTGCTGCTCCTGCTCGCTGCGTACCCGGTTCCGCACAGCGCACGCTGGCTGATCTCGGTCGGCCGCCGTGACGATGCCGCCGAGTCGATCCGCAAGGTGCGTGGAGCGGCCGAGGTCGAGGGGCAACTCGCCGCCATCGAAGCCGACCTGCAGGACCAGCCCTCGGCCGAGTGGAGTGACCTCCTCATCGGTGGCGCGCGCAAGGCGCTGATCGTCGCCGTCGGCCTGGCGATCATCCAGCAGATCACCGGGATCAACGCGGTCATCTACTACTCGAACGAGATCCTCGCGGAGGCGGGCTTCGAGACCGCGTCGGCACAGGCCGGAGCCTCACTCATCGCGGTCGGCCTGGTGAACGTGCTGGCCACGTTCATCGCTTTGGCGTTCGTCGACCGCCTCGGACGCCGACCGCTGCTCATCGCCGGGATGACCGGAATGCTCGCCGGACTGGCCGGACTGACGATCACGTTCCTCTACGAGACGACGCCCGGCGACACCCACTCGATTCCCGGGTCGCTCGCGCTGATCTCGATGGTGGTGTTCATCGCATCGTTCGCGTTCTCGCTCGGTCCGGTCGTGTGGACGATCATCTCCGAGGTCTTCCCGAACCAGGTGCGCGCCAAGGGGATGTCGGTCGCCACCGCCGTCAACTGGGGCGCGGCGTTCGTGCTGACGCTGCTGTTCCCGATCCTGCTCGACGGGATCGGCCACTCGGCCACCTTCGGCCTCCTGGCGTTCTTCACCGTGATCTCGATGCTCTGGGTCGCCCGGATGGTGCCGGAGACGAAGGGCAAGACGCTCGAAGAGGTCAGCGCGATGTTCTCCGACGAGTCGACGACCTGAGGGTCAGGATCCCAGGTCGACGAGCTCGCGGTCGTCGGGTTCGGTGTCGCTCGACGGCGCATCCGCCACCTCGTGGTCTCCACCCGGGCCTTCGACGTTGAGGCTCGGCAGGATCCGATCGAGCCACTTCGGGAGCCACCAGTTCTTCTCGCCGAGCAATTCCATCGTGGCGGGGACCAACAGCATGCGCACCAGCGTCGCGTCGAGGAAGACCGCACTCGCCAGGCCGACGCCGAACATCTTGATGATCCGGTTGTCCTCGAGCACGAAACTGCCGAAGACCACCACCATGATCGCGGCCGCCGCGGTGATCACCCGGGCCGTCGCGGCGAGGCCGTCGGCCACCGAGTTCACGGCGTCGCCGGTCCGGTCGTACTCCTCCTTCACGCGGGAGAGCAGGAACACCTCGTAGTCCATCGA